>JBEIPE010000345.1:0-2939 GCA_040377215.1 Halobacteriovoraceae bacterium | reverse complement strand
GTATCAGCAAAGCCCTTTTTCCAGAAAACCTGGATGGCCTTGGTGAGTACTTCGCTGCGTTCAAAACCTTTTGTGCGTCCCATGTGCTTAATTTAACATAAAAAACCGATCGGTTCAATAATTAAGTTGCAATTAAGTTAGACGGGAGTATATTGAACCGATCAGTTCAGAAATAGACTGACTTAAACAAAGGATATGACATGACTAAGCTAGCAAATAAAGTGGCCCTCGTGACAGGCGGTAATTCAGGTATTGGTTTGGCAACAGCGAAACTCTTTAAAGATCAGGGCGCGAAAGTAATTATCACCGCTCGCTCACAGAAAACTTTTGAGCAGGCGGTTCAGGAGTACGGGTCAGTTTTTGATGTGGTTCAAACTGACGTCTCAAAACCAGCTGAACTCGATCGCCTCTACACTCACATCAAACAGAAATATGGAAAACTTGATGTGCTCTTTGCGAATGCGGGTGTGGCCCTCTTCGCACCTACAACAGAAGTGACTCCAGAGTTTTTTGATAATCAGTTCAACACAAACGTGCGCGGCCTCTATTTCACAGTGGCCAAGGCCCTGCCGATTTTGAGCGCTGGTAGTTCAGTGGTACTGAACGCTTCAGTTGTAAGCACTAAAGGTTTCGCGGGCGGCTCTGTCTATGCTGCGACGAAAGCCGCCGTGAGAAGCTTTGCTCGTACCTGGACCGCGGAGATTCCTGCGACGCAGGCACGGTTCAACGTTCTTTCACCAGGACCTATTGAGACACCGATTTATACAAAACTCGGAATGCCAGCGGATCACTTGACGGCGTTTGCTGATGGCATGAAGGCCAGCGTTCCGGCCAAACGTTTTGGTACAGCAGATGAGATGGCGAAAGTCGCCCTCTTCCTCGCAAGCGATGATTCGAGCTTCATCATGGGTGCAGACATCGTTGCCGATGGTGGTTTCGGCCAGGTCTAGGCTTTCGCTCGTGCCTGCATGAACGAATAGAAGAATACAGCATTGGGATCAAGAGCGACGGCCGCGAGCTCGTTCTTGGTCCCTTCTAAAATAGCCTCATCAATATACTTCGATGCGATTAAAGAATCGGCAGCTGAGAGCATAAGCTCAGTCCAGTAATCAATCGCCGACTTTCTCTGATCTGCGTTGCGATTATCAAAGTGCATGGTCTTCACTGTGGTTTGAATATCGTGAAAGCCAGTGCTCTTAAGCAGGTTCCCTAGCTTCACGCCTACAAAAGGATCTCCCGCTTGATCAAATTGGTAATCATTCAGTGCCGTCCAGTACTTCCACACGTTCGGTGAGTAAGGATCTAAGAAGAACGATGAGTTCATGACTTCAGTGATGAAGATCTCGCCACCGGGACGAAGCACACGCTTCACTTCCGCTAAGATTTCGGCCGGAGCAGGGACGTGTTCAAGAATCCAACACAGGAATGAGGCATCAAAGGTTTGATCCTCGAAGGTCAACGCCGAACCCGACATCTGTTTTAAGTCCCAGCGATTATCTAAGCCTGGAAGTGATTGAAGATTTTTTTGCGCGGCCCCGAGTTGTACAGGATTGAGATCGATGGCGGTGACGTGAACATGGGGAAAGCGACGAAGCAGGATTTCTGTTTGAGCTCCTACACCGCAACCGACTTCAAGGAGATCTTTGGTGGAGGAGAGATTCACGTCCTGATAGACGATCCACTCTAAGAATTCTGCCTGATCGCGCAGGCGTTGCTGTTCTTTTTCAGAGAATCCGTGGAGATAAGGAAAATCGCTCATATATCCTTTTTCCCCACGGACGAATTTTCGTCAAGTCTAGATATCGTGTACGTCCTCATGACAGTGAAGATGTTTCGGGAAAACCACTTTCTCGCGCTCGCGAGGAGTTGTCAGCTTGTCTGCGCTGCGCACCTCTAGCGTTGAGTCAGCAAAACTCAAGAGCAGGTAGGCCACGGCACTGGTGTTGGCCTCAAGCGCGTCATTGTTGATGTTGTTAATGCTGTCGCAGGCCTTGTGATAACAGACGTCGTAAGCTTCGCCAGCAATGCCACCGAAGAGCGCAGCTTCTTCCGCCGTCTTCACGCCTTCAGCGCCGGTGAACAAGCCACCGACAGCGATACCCGCTGCAGAGAAAGCCGCGTAGTCTGAGCGACCGTTCAATTCTGTTTCAACACTCTGAATACCTGTGGTGCTGAAGAAGTTATGAAACTTGCGCTCGATGGTCTCTGATCCTTTCGGGCCTGCCTGACCAAACTTTGAACCGTCGCCATCGTAGACGCCGATTTTGTAGTTCGGTGAGCCGACCATATCGATATTAATAAAGAGTGCGATTTTGTTTTTCTCAGCTTCAGTTAAGGCTTCTACATATTTCGTTGAACCGATCAGACCCAATTCTTCAGCACTGAACCAAGCGAAGCGGACTTTGTTGATAGGCTTTATGTCCTTCATTCCTAAGGCGACTTCAAGGATTGAAGCACTACCAGAGCCGTTGTCATTAATACCTGGGCCTTCGGCCACTGAATCCAAGTGAGCGCCGATCATGACCACGCTGTCAGGATTGCCAGACTTCGTTTCAGCGATCACGTTGAAGCTGATTTTCCTTTCAACTTTTGTGCTGACTTGCACTGAAAGCAGAACGCCAACTTGAGAAAGCAGCTCGGCGGCGAGTGGATAAGATGTGGCGATGACGGGAATGCGAATGAGCACGCTGTCTGAAAGTGTCCCAGTAAAGAGAGGTTCGCGATCGGGAGTATTGCCTTGATTAAAAAGGACGACTGCAGCAGCCCCCGCGTTTTGCGCATTCACGACCTTGTCTTGGAAAGGACATGTTCCGCGCTGAATAACGGCGATGTTGCCCGCAGTAAAATTCACGAAGTCTTCTGCTTCACAGCCACTGGTGGATTGGTTGCCGGCCCCCAGAGCGACATCGACGGCTTGAATACTTCCTTCAAGGAGACCC
>JBEIPE010000074.1:0-10809 GCA_040377215.1 Halobacteriovoraceae bacterium | reverse complement strand
TGTGGAAAAGGGAAAATTGCATTTTTCTCGGCCCACTCCATCGGGCTTCCACAGCTATCGGCCACAACGATAAGAGCATTCTCCTCTGAGACTTGAGGCAAAACAGAAAAGAGATGCGCTTCGTGATGGGTAATATTCTTCAGAGCTGAATTGCGAGGAGTAAGAAACTCACATTTTTTTGCCCGCAGGAATTCCTCAAAGTGTAACTTCTTAGATGTATGAATGTAGCCATCTTCAAGACTATCCATGAAATTGGTTGCGCCGACGTTCTCAGCAGAGATTGCGACCCCAGCGAGCTCATCCATCATTCTTGAAACACCTGTATAAGGAAAAAGTCCCTTATGCTTTTGGTGGGTAAACCGCTCTTCCTCATAAACGGTCACAGAGATACTCTGATCTATTGTCAGGTGGCATACCGAGGAGTCATGAGTGCCTACATTGATTCCGAAGTAGTGTTTCATGGTCCTTTGACCTGTTTAACAAGAGTCTGGCGAAACTCTGTAATCAAACCACAACAGAGATATTTATTCTCTGTTTGCAGCTCATCCACCAAATTTAACAAGTACTTCGCCGTCTCCACCTTACTCATGCTGTGAAGTTTTTCAAAGATGGCCGACAAACACTCATTCGCAATCTCTAGTCCTTCACGGACATAACTAGGTTCTGCCTTACCAGCATTCATAAGGCATGTTCCGACATCGGCCACACCACCTGATAAGCAAAGGTTTCCCACATCAAAAGGTGATCCAAAACCTGCCCCATCTGGATGAAATGCGAGTACGTCAGTTCGCAAAAAAAACAAAAAAAGATAAAGCCACTTCTTAGACGCGACAGAAGGATCAAAGTGACCTTCATAAGTTGGCCCTATCACTGGCCAAGAAGCTTTACTGAGGTAATCTTCTAAACGATGGGCCGGCGACATCTGCTCATAAATATAAATCGCCGCCTCATCAACCCTCAACACTTCTTCACACTGACTTATTCCCTGAGGATCAAGATGCGGCGCAAGTGTCTGCCACAATTGCTGCTTGGCTTCGGAGGTTAACTTAAAGAGGGCCACAGGTATGGGCAAATCCAGAGGCTGGCCTATGATTGTGTGCGCCTGCGCCTGCAGATAACTTGCGATAGCGACTTCTGCTTCGGCTTCTTGGAGACGAAGCATCGCTGGGACTTTTTGTTCTTTATGGGAGAAATGCTCTAAGAATGAACTCTCAGAGCCGCGGTATGGCCGTCGGGCAAGTGAAGCGAGCAAGCGCCCATAGTCTTTATCCAGAGGCTCCCAACCCTTCACATATAAATTGTATCCGGAGTCCTGCTTGAATGAGCGGCTGCGAATATGCCTCGGGAGTCTGAGCCAACTAGAACTGCTGTGAAGCCGATCGAGTACTGTATCCAGTATGAGTGGTGAACTCCAGTGCTGAACTAGAGTGAGAGGCAGATGACTAATTGTCAAAAACGTCCATTTCTACAAGTTCACCAATGAACTCTAATAAAAATGCTTCAATCTCTTGAGGAGACTGTTCGGGAAATTCATTAATCAGTGATTCTTTAATTTCAGCGAGCGTCTGTCCTTTCGACAGAGCAGAGAAAACATTTTTACACGATCCAGAAAATCGAAAAATGATGGCATCATCAACGGCCACATTGATCAGTTGTAAATGCTGATTGCTGTTAGAAAAAAAATATTCAGGTTTTAACTTGAAGCTCTGGGAGAGATTCACCTTAGAAGCGGACGTCATAACCCTAACCCACTATTTTTGTGAAACCGTTTGAGCATAGAGTAAGTACTCAAGATCGTCTTCTTGAAGGCTAAGATCGACCTTTTGGATTTTCCCAAAGACCCCAAAGTCTCTGTGGAGAATTTCGTCCTTGCCCCCATGACGAGGTTTTGGCTCAGGTGCACCGGCAAGTGTCGATTTTTCTTTGGATTTTTTCTGGTCCATCAGAATATCCTAATACAGAGTCTAACTATAAACAAGTTGCCTTAACTCCTCTCCAAAACAACGAGATCAAGATGCCATTTATTGTATTAATACTACTTACATTAAATCAGGCACTTGCTGGCGTCAGCTTAACCTCTCTGAGCTATTACGAGGCGCTCAAATCCATCAAAACCGCCCCTCTAGTCGTTCTGACTGTTGCCTCGAGCGCCAAAGTTCATGGGCATCACCTTCCCATGAACACAGACGTCATTCTCGCTGAGCGACTGGCCAAGGATTTAGCACAACAAACCACTGCTGCCATTTTTCCGAATGTCACCGTGGGCTGGTATCCACAGTTTTTGAATTTTAAGCTCGTGAATCATTCTGCAGAAGTCGCTCAGCGAGTCTTTCGCGAAACCCTGGAGGGACTCATCAGCGCCGGTGCGCGACGTGTCCTCGTTATCAATTTCGATGACGAATACTCCTCGGGCCTTCCTATGATGACAGCGATGAGTGAACTCAAGCAGCGGTACCCAACTCCCATGCTGTTGATCTCTTGGTACGATTTCGTCAACAAACCCGTGGCTGATCTCATAAGTACGCCGTTGGGGCATGCTGATGAACTCGAGACAAGTTTGATGCTTTACCTAGATGAAACCCATGTCGATAAAAGCAAATTACGAAATGCCGTTTTTACAGACCCAAGCTTAAAGCTAAATGGGTTTAAGCCTCTTATTCTTGATCCCAAAACGGTCCCGGGACAGATGGGTGACAGCACTCAAGCGACGGCGGAGAAAGGGCAACGGGCCTATGCGCAGATTTTAGAAAATATCAAAAAATCTATCGCCGATCTCACTCAGATTCCGCTTCCGAAAAATTAAACACAAGAATTTGTCTTGCTCCAAAATAAGTGCGGCTAGGCGCACTTGATGAATGCTTAAGAGCCGAATCAAACACTAGCATTCTCCCAGGAGCAGGCATGACACAACTCCCGATGCCATTCTCATCGAGAAATAGTGTTTCGCCGTGATGGCTGTCGTCCCAAGATTCATTCATATAAATCATAGCCGTGACCGCTCCGTCTAAAGAGTCATGATGATAATTCATATGATCACCGAAAACGATTTCACGATACACGATTCGTCGACAGGTTGGCGCTTTAAGGAAGTGTTTCTTTACAACTGACTCTACAATTCGAAACGCCGCACTTTGCTTGAGGATCTCCAATGAGCTCTTAGAAACATAGTGCTGAGTTTTCGTCTCACTCGCCGTGCTTGTGCCTTTTCGTATGAGTGGTGCCTCGGTGCACACAACCAACGCTTTCAAGACCTCATTCGATGAGATCGCCCCATCAACAACCAAGATTTTCTTATTTTGAAGAATTATTTCGCGCTCAATCATCTTTGGATTTCCTTATACAAACTGAAAGCTCTGCATTCTCTAAATTATAGGCCAGAATAAGATCATGGTGAAAGAGAAGCTTGCTGGCAAATATGCCCTCATTAATGCTGACTACGAATTTGAGCTCTATCAAGAAGAGTTAGGCGTAACCACTCCAGAGAGGATATTACGCAACCGAAGAATGACAGAGTTTATGTTCTTCTTTATGAACAAAGATAAAGACATCGGCTTGCACGCCCAACAGAGTTATTCTTTAGATTATCTCAATTATCTTGAGTCCCTGGGTTTGTTTGTCCCGCCCATCTCTCAGCATGGCCCGAGCTTTAACTGGTACGGTCAACTTAAGGACATTTCTAAAGAAAAGCGACTGAACAGCAAGCTTTGGGGCTACGATCTTCTCAATCGACTGGCCTTGAACCCCACTGAAAACTTTGTTGTCCGCAACAAAGCCGAAATAGATGAAGCCGTAGGAAAGCATTCAGAAATTAAAAACTGGATGCTCAAATCGCCCTACCTCATGTCCGGTCTTAACTTCCATCAGTTCACGTCACAGGACCCAATTCCTGAGATTACGTCGGCCCATGTGCTTGAGCCCTATTTTGAACGATTGATTGATTTTGCGCTTTACTACTGTCCGTCAACGCATGAGAAATTTTTCTATCTGTGCAAAACAACATCGGCCGGACGCTATAAAGGGGGCGCCATTTTTCAAGATCCCCAGGACCTTGCCTCTCATGTCGAATCTCTGGGCCTGACTTCTGCATTCTTAAAATTAAAAGAAGACAGCCTCTGTGTCTTAGCTGCACTTATCAATGAAGGCCTTGAACAGCCACTGACAGTAGATTCCTTTATTTTCTCTACTCCTGAAGGCCCAGGCCACCATCCTTGCTGTGATATAAACTACCGCCAAAATATGGGTGGATTGCTTTTGAGTTTAAAATCATTTTTGCCAGAAAGGGGTGTAGGGGAATTTATGCTTCTGCAAAAAATCCCACAACTCAAGCATAATCAAATAACACCCTACTCAACGACAAATAGAACGGGGGTTATTTACTTAAGTCCTCCGGATAGTGATTCCCTCGGAATATTTTTCAGTGGGAGAAATATGGCCGAACTCGAGCACATGAAGACGTTCTTCTTCTATTCTGTTCATCACAGCTAGTTCATGAATACGACATCAGCAGCTGCAATCCCATTGAAAGAATGATTCCAGGCGAGACTGTAGCCCGTCACATCAGAGACAACGACTAAATCACCCACGGACAGTTTCAAATTACTGTTTTGAATAGTGCCAATTGTATCGGCTTCATGGCAAGTTGCTCCACCAACTACTACGTCAGAGCATCCTATCGGGGTATTTAAATTCATGGGATGAAAACTCAACTTAAACTTCTGATTATGCCAACGCAAATGACAGTCTCTCGATAGAGAGGTTGTGATATATCCTCTGCCTGCCATCGCATTTATCTCTTCAATTTTTCCGATCAAAAAGCCTGCGTTCCTACTGAGCCAGCGGCCGGGCTCAAAAATAATTTTTTTATTGGGCAGTTCCTGACGTGCAAGGAGGACAATGTCCGCAATTTCCTGCTGTCCCAAAGAACCAAAGCTCCCGCCAAGATTGATATGAGTGACCTGATCTAGCTGTTTCACAAGTGAGGCGATCTTTTTTATCACAAACGGTAGAACAACTTTACTCGTCCCTTCATCTCCATGGTGAAAGTGCAAAGCACATATTTTGTTATTTACAAGGCCATCGCCGGCGAGTGTTTTCAAACTTGTGCCGAAGCGTGATGAAGGATGAAGTGTTACATCGTCCATATGAACGCGCAAAGAGCGTTTGACTCCCGCTGGCCATGTCACACCCAAATGTGCGCCATCCATAAAAATATCAAGATCGCCTGACGACCAAAGTATGGGAGATGAACTCCAAATGGTGGCGTGGTCCCTTTTAATACTTCTTATCAAATCCATTTCTGGCTGATTGCTTACATCAAATCCACTAAGACGTTGGTTAGCTAAGCGAAGGACTTCAGCTCTACTAAATGACTTCACAGGAAAGATGAACTGCACTTGCTCATCCTGTAGTCCTTGCAAAAATGAAAGATTCTTGTCGATCTCGTTAAGATCAAAATAAAAGCTCGCCTTTCTTTCTTTGGCGACAAAATCTTTAAGGGCCTGATTTAAAATGCTCAAGGTTTGATACTCGGAAAGTCGTACAACATATGTGGATAACGAATTGAAATATATTTCACACAGGGGCTTGAGAGCTCCCCTTTGCCATAAGCTTGATACATACAATCATTGAGTCCTAACTTTTCAGTGCCAGGACAAGACTTCTCGTAATCTTTCTCACAAAGCGCTGTCTGCTCAGCATCTCGTTTGTAGTGCAAATCAAATTGAGCCTTACACTCAGGCGTCACTTTATCTAGAAATTTCTCAAGGCATTTGAATCGATAATCGACTCTTACTTTGATACCCTCGCAAAACTTAAGAGCATCACGAATACACTTGTCGCGCGTTTTCCGTATGATCAATGCCTGACAATCAACAGATAACTTTTCATATTCCACTTGAAGACAAAAATAATCTTCCTTCTCGACGAAGTCCCAACTGACACTACATCTTTCAATGTAGTCTTTTCTGCAAATCAAATAATCGGTAGCTTGTCCAAAAGCTGCAGTCGAAAGAAAAAAACATGACCATAGAAAAAATCTCATCTTAGCTCCAGTCGCTTTCTTTTGAACTTGTCGTTAAGTAAGAATCATAGATTTCGTTATAGATCCTACGGCCTTGTTCACCGTGCCCAGTTGCGAAAACATATTGCCTCTCACTTTTGGCGGCGTAATCCCCAAAAAGAGCGCTTTGACCTTGGTACACTTTCTGAGGCGAGTGACCTAAGGCTGCTAATCTAACTGAATAGTCTCTTTGACTGATATAGCTATTCAATTTCTTTTGGTAATCACAACGTTCTTCGTACAATTTGTTGGCGCTCAGGCTCGCTAATATTTTTAAAAGTGCGTTCTGACTTGGACGCGGCACCCCATCCTGCCCAACCTCAACTTTACAAAGTTGGGCAAGCCCCTGCTCAGCAAAATCCCAATGCCCTCCCCAATCGGAAAGCACTGCATGCATTCCTCGAGAGATGGCCTGGGCCGCACTCACGCCAAAGTCTTCGTCATGATAAGTACTGAGTGAAATAAATACATCAGAACTATTATACAAATCTCTGAGTCTCTCTTGGGTCAGAAAACCATGGAAAACAATTTTCCCCTGACTCTGGGCAACCAGCTCCAAGAACTTTTCCTTGTACTCTCCGGGCCTGTGAAAAATTCCATGAAAATGGTAACCCATCTCATGAAAATCTCCCGCGATATGAAGTCTCATCTCTGGTCGAATGTCCGCCACCTTAAGAAAGCAGGACATGAGCTCCAGCACATTTTTTTGCGGCGTCAGACGACCTGAGTACACCAGGCGCACTTCTTCTCTTGAATGCTGAATCAATGGCTCAAACCAATAGTCCGGTAGAGGATAAGGAAGTTTCTTGATTGTTGCTGACTGAACAAGACGTTCGATTTGCTGGCATTGCCGAGTGGAAGCACCCAAGAGTACGAGGGGACGTCCCTTGAATATCTCGCTCAGCTTTGTCCAAAGTCGTGTCTCAATTGTCATATCCCCAAAAATGGGAATCATGAGTTGGATTTCACTGAGCTCAGCTAACTGATCGGCCAGGATGGTAAGCAACGGAGTTGAGGTGATGAATAGAGCAGCCGCTTCACTGCTAATTCTGGCCATGAGCTCGGTTGGAATCTCGTCTCGAATTCTGCAAATCAAAAAAGAAGACGACTGCCCAAGGGCTTGATCTATCCCTTCTTCAATGACTCGGCAGCTATACCAAGGATTCTCAACCGCAGGAGCTAAGACAAAGATCACTCGTCTTTCTCGTCATCATGTTCACGTTCCTCGTCGTCTTCATTTGACTCATCGGCGGCGTAGTCATGATCTTCACCGTCTTCCTCCACGACTACAGGGGGCGCCGCTGTGGTATGAGCATTGGCCGCTTTGTGAACGTAGATCAACTCGCCCCCGCTGCGGCCAGCGCGCCAGCCTAGTGCTGATTGCCCAAGCATGAGAACAACTGTTACGAGCATAAGATAAAATTGCGCGCTGGTTTTTACCACCACTGTCGCAATCGCTACAACAGAAGCGGCCACAGAAAAGGCCACAAACATCTCGGCAGTTTCTTCGTGAGCATGCACCAGCGGCTTACCAATAAGCTTGCCCACGGCCTGCTCATCATCTTCACCAGTCTCCATGGCCAAATATCCACTGGCGGTCGTGAGCACTTGCAGTCCGGCGACCAAAATCCAAACATGTGTTGAGAATTTCTGTTTACGAATACAAATCAAAACGATGAGGGCCAAGAGAGGCAAAATAACAGAAAGCGCCAAGGGCAGATGCACGATCTGGGGATGAAAGGGAACCTCTACCATGGGGAAAACCTCCGTTTCCCCCATTATTCCCTGTTACAGCTGTGAAGTGCAAGCAGCTTAAGCAGTTGCCCCCATCATCTCATTCGTCTTGAACTTACGTTTCAAGCTGCGCAAAACATGCTTCGGGTAGGCCAAAAAACTGATGCGGCCGATCTGCAAAACCTCATCACCGTTTTGGAAATCCATCAAATTCGCATAATACTCGTTGAGCCATTCTTCGCGGTGACGGAAGCGACGATCTTGCTCTTCTTTTTGGAACATATTCCCCTTAACCGAGGCGCGAAAGACAAAATTCTTTTGGTCGAAGGTCGCATCTTTATCAACAAAGAGTTCCCAGCGGAATTTTTCGTCGATCATCTTTGCAATCGCCACATGCTCATTGCTAGGGGCTTCAAGGAACGGTGAAGGATAGACCTCCTCAAGATTCAAACCCACATTTCCTAGAGATGAAAGCACGCAGGCGACATTGGAGACCCACACTGGAGCAAGCCAGGACGTCCGCAACAAGTGTCCAATAACAACTTTGGCCGTGAGCTTGTGAGTCAACCCACCGCCACGGGCATCTGGACGTACGCAAGTCAGCCCGAGGTGCAGAACATCGCCGATCTCTCCCGCTTCTAATAGATAAGCCGAGCAGAAACCAATCATGCGTCCTTGCGGGTCGCGCGCCACGGCAATGATCAATCGTTGATACTGCTTCACGTCGCCGGTGAGACATTGATAGTGAGGTATTTCATCCAAGCAGCTTTCTGCCACCGCGAGGATCTCCCCATGAAAGCGCTGTAGCTCGCTATGGCCCATATGAAGGCCTGGGCGATGGTAGAGATCTACGGTGAAGGGTTGGCTTCCAAAACGAATCATAGAACCTCCTGGTTACAACTACGCTGCCCCAGCGCTTCTTACTAAAGGATGCTCACATGAAGAGTGAGCTTCCTGCTGTCGACACGTTTGTCGTGTCGATGTCGTGAGCAAAACACGACGAGCAACTTGAGTTCATTGAAACTCGCTTGCTGCATACGCGTAAATGCTTTGCCAAAAAACTGACACATTTTTAACCCAACCTTGATGATCATTTTGCTCTTCTACAGAGGGAAAACACGGTTTTTGTAAGCAAATGTCAGCGTTTTAGAACCGATGTAAGACAATGCTTACTTGGCAGAGCTTCTTGATACCGCTGTAATCATCAGACACACACAAGACAGACCTCTCTTCTAAGGAGATTGAAGTATGGCCCGTCTCAATAAGCATCTGACCAAACCCCACCTGGCTGCTCTTAAGGAGAAGCTGCACGCGGAAGCCGAGAGAATCCGCAGCAACTTCACCGTCAAGAAAGCAGAGTACGAGAGTGCCACTCTCGCAGGCGCGAAAGACGAAGTGGACGCAGCGAACGACAATATTTTGTTGGCCGCAGATATGCGTTTCTCTAACCGTGAAGCGCTGTATTACAAGAAAGTGCTCAAATCACTCGCTAAAGTCGACTCAGAGCAGTACGGCATGTGCGATGACTGCGGCGGCGAAATCAGCTTCACACGATTGCTGGCCCGTCCGACTTCAGAAATGTGCATCATCTGCAAAGAAGAATCGGAAAGAGAAGAAAGTCAGAACTACCATGACCGTCGCTCTAAATCCCTCGGCCGTGAGATGACTGTTTCCGCTCCTCTGTGATCGCTTACGTCATTCCAGATAGCACCGACGACCGAATCTACCTCAAAGCCTCCCAAGCACTCGCTGCTGGGAGGCTTCTTTGTTTACCCCTCGATACCAATTGGGTCGTGATCGCAGATCCCTTCGTGAAAGAGGGTGTCGATCGTCTCTATCGCTTCCGTCATGTGGAGAACACCAAGCACTTCACCGTGTTTTGTGCTGACTTCAAACACGCCGCCGACATTGCCTACATCGACGACGCCGCTTTTCGCCTGCTTCGACGAGTGGTGCCGGGTTCTTACACTTTCATTTTTAAGGCCCAGAAAAAAATCATCAAGCATTTGAAGGCCTCGAAGGTTGATCACGAAGTGGGTTTGCGCTTTCCTCACTCTCCCATTCTGAAACGTTTGCTCGAGGTGCATGGAAGTGTGGCGATTGGTACACATGTCACCGCCGACATGCTGCCCGATCATGATGAACTCACACCTATTTGGTCAGGCCTCATTGAAGACGCTTTCGGCCATCAGCTGGATATGATTCTTGATCCAGGTGAAACTGAATTCACCGGGCCCACCACCATCATCTCTTTTAGTGAAGGTGGACCTGAATTAATTCGTGAAGGCCAAGGAAGAGTGGACCTTTTCGGGTTTTAGGACCACACTTCCGTCATGAAACAACCTCACGTGGTCATCGTGGGCGGCGGTTTCGGTGGTCTCTCGGCAGCTAAAGCCTTGGCCAACCAACCCGTCAAAGTCACGCTGATCGATAAACGTAATTACCATCTCTTTCAACCCCTGCTGTATCAAGTGGCCACTGCTGGATTATCTCCTGCTGAGATCGCGGCTCCTTTGCGCAGTATCCTCGCCGGTAAAATAAATATTGATGTGCTGATGGGCCATGTCCAGACCATCGATCTCGCACAAAAAAAACTCACCTGTGATTTTGGCGAAGTCTCATTTGATAAACTCATTCTCGCTTGCGGTGCCGCCCACTCATATTTTGGCAATGATGCTTGGGAAGAGTACGCACCGGGTTTAAAAACAATTGAACAGGCCACTGAGATTCGTCGTCGAGTTTACTTGGCCTTTGAAAAAGCTGAACGCTCGTCATCGTCTGAAGAACAACGTCGTCATCTCACTTTCGTTGTCGTGGGCGGCGGCCCAACAGGTGTTGAACTGGCCGGTGCTTTGGGCGAAATCACTCGTAACACGCTCAAAAAAGATTTTCATCGCAGCCATCCTGAACGTGCACGCGTGCTCTTGGTGGAAGCCGGCCCAAAAATCCTCCCCTCTTTTCCAGATGAACTTTCGCAAGAAGCGCAACGCAATCTCGAAGCTCTCGGTGTGCAGGTC
>JBEIPE010000073.1:0-10876 GCA_040377215.1 Halobacteriovoraceae bacterium | reverse complement strand
GGTGGACCTGGATCAAATACGACAGTGCCACCGATTTTTACCACCGGCGTGGCAATCGACAGCGTTTTGGTTTCAGCTTTGGTTGAGGTCAATGAACAGGTCGACGTTCCCGTCACATCACTGGCACTACAAGCGGCCGGTGTGTTGCCGGTGCCACTCGCTGTGAAAGTCGGAGTGAGGCTGGCCACGGGGTTATTGAACGCATCAAAGAGCGTGATGGTTATAGTTGATTGAGCGACGTTGTCCGCGATGACTGGGCCAGTGCCACTGATGTTGGAGTTAGCCGCGACCGGAGCACCGGCGATAAAGACGACACTTCCGCCGGCCTTGATCACAGGTGTGGTGATGGCGAGATTTTTTGTTTCGGCTTTTGTTGAAGCGAGAGTACAGACCGCATTCCCGGCCACGTTGGTGACTCCACAAGCGCCCAAGGTGTTATCGGTGCCATCGGCCGAGAAGCTTGGCGTGAGGCCAGCGATAGGGTTGTTAAAAATATCGGCGAGGTAGACAGTGACCGTGCTGGTGGCCACGCCATCAGCCACCACTGGGCTTGAGCCCGTGATAGCGGCAAAGCTGGCGTTCGCTGCACCTGCAATAAAGATCACGCTGCCATCTGGTTTCGAAACGGGAGCGGTGATGCTCAGGACTTTGCTTTCAGCTTTTGTACTTGTGAGGGTGCAGGTGGCTTCACCATTCACATCAGTGACTGAGCAGGCCGAGGCTGTGTTACTGGTACCCGAGGCCGCAAAGACCGGCGTCTGACCAGGAACCGGGTTATTGCCGGCATCTCTGAGTGTGACAGTGACCGTACTCGTGGCCACACCGTCAGCGATGACAGGGCCAGTGCCGGTGATCGTCGAGGTGGCGGCCACTGGTGAGCCCGCCACGAATGTCACACTACCATCCGTTTTATTTACGGGTGATGTGATGGCGAGAGTTTTTATTTCGGCCGTTGTTGAAGCGAGCGTACAGCTCGAGACACCCGAGGCATCAGTTACCGAACAAGCCGATGCCGTGTTGTTTGAGCCTGTTGCGCTGAAGCTAGGTGTTTGCCCAGGTGCTGGATTGTTAGCAGCATCCCGCAGGGTAATGGTGATGGTCGAAGTTGAAACGCCATCGGCTTCAGTGGGAGATGTACCGATGATATTTGAGTTCGCCGCAGAGACCGGGCCAGGATGGAAAACAACTGTGCCGCCGTTGACGATGATCGGCGTGGTCAAGCGTAGCGTTTTAGTTTCTGCCATGGTCGAGGTCAAAGTACAGCGTGAGAAACCTGTGGTGACAGTGACTGAACAAGCACCGTAGCTGTTGGTGTTACCCGTATTGGTAGCGGTGAAGCTAGGTGTGACTCCGGCGACGCCTTGGCCTTTGCTGTTTTTGAGATAGATCGTGATGGTGGAGGGAGAAGTTCCATCGGCCTGAATCGGGCCGTTGCCAGTGATGGTAGCTTGAGTCACAACAGTGACGTCACCTGGCGTTCCGGTGGTCACACTCGATCCACCTTCGCCGCCTCCGCCGTTGCAAGACGACAGTAAGCCCAGTAGGGACAAGAGAAGAATGGTGAATAGAGGCGTTGAACGCAGGAGCCTCATAAGATAGTTATTTTACTCACAATTAGGCCCAATATTAAAGCGAACGAAATTTTTTCTGCTGGGCGAAATAAGATATTATCGGTCAGTTATTAAGGCTGGCTTAATATTAATACGGGGGCGAGTGATATTAGGCTGTTAGGAGAAGGCCCCCAGGGTCTGAGACCCTGGGAAATGCCTAGATAACTTGCATTTCAGGCACACTGGCAGGAATCACCAAGTCGGCCTCTGTTTTACTCTTAATTTCTTCGACTGAGACTCCCGGCGCTCGCTCGAGCAAATGGAATTTTCCATTCTCGAGTTTCAAAACAGCGAGGTCTGTTACCACGAGCTTCACACAGTTCACGCCGGTGAGTGGCAGTGAACATTTCTTGAGAATCTTCGAAGCGCCATCTTTCGATGCATGAGACATCGCCACGATAATATTTTCTGCGCCCGCCACGAGATCCATAGCACCGCCCATGCCTTTGATGAGCTTGCCGGGAATCATCCACGAAGCCAGTGCTCCAGTGGCATCCACTTCAAAGGCACCGAGAACCGTGAGGTCCACATGGCCGCCACGGATCATGGCGAAGGAATCAGCGGACGAGAAAAACGCTGCGCCTGGAATTGTCGTGACGGTCTGTTTACCAGCATTGATCAAGTCGGCATCGATAGTTTGCTCAGTAGGGAATTCGCCCATGCCGAGGATGCCATTTTCCGACTGGAGCATCACGCTCATGCCTTTCGGAACATAATTCGCTACCAAAGTAGGAATGCCGATGCCGAGGTTCACGTAGTAACCGTCTTTAATTTCGCGCGCGATACGTTGGGCGATTTGCTCTCTAGAAAGTGCCATAATTATTTCCTCACCGTGCGCTGTTCAATGCGTTTTTCAAAGTTGCCTTTGATTACGCGATTTACATAAATGCCGGGAACGTGAATGAAGTTTGGATCAAGTTCACCTGGCTCGACGATCTCTTCGACTTCCGCCACTGTGATTTTGCCGGCCATGGCGATCATGGGATTGAAGTTCATGGCCGTCTTGCGGAAAATCAAATTGCCGTAGGTGTCAGCTTTCCAGGCGCGCACCAAAGAGAAATCAGCTTTTGGGTACGCGTGCTCAAGAATGTAGGAGCGGCCATTGATGACTTTCGAGTCTTTGCCTTCGCCAATCAATGTACCGTAGCCCGTCGCCGTGAAGAACGCTGGAATGCCGGCGCCGGTGGCGCGGATTTTTTCAGCGAGTGTGCCTTGGGGCGTGAGTTCGATCTCCAGTTCGTTAGAGAGAACTTGCTTCTCAAAGAGAGCGTTCTCACCGACGTAACTTGAAATCATTTTTTTGATTTGTTTTTTCTCGAGCAAGAGACCGAGACCAAATCCATCGACACCTGCGTTATTAGAAATGCAGGTGAGACCCTTTTGACCATGGTCATAGATCCACTTAATGAGACCTTCGGGGATGCCACAGAGACCAAAACCACCGACCATCAAGAGCATGTTGTCTTGAAGTCCATTCATGGCCTGGTCATAACTAGAAACGACTTTGTTGAAGCCTTGCATGATATTTACCTCACTGAGTGAGGCAAATTATCACAGCAGAAACTAAAAGTCTTGGATGCGGTCAACCAACTCTGGGAAATCGATGAATGGATTTCTGTTAGACTGGTGCTTCGCGATCAAATTGTTGCGCTCAACTTCAGATTCATCGATCGGGTCAGCTTCGTGCCAGTCGCGCAGAACGCGTTCTTCGCTTTGAGTGATCGGCAAGTTGTAGCGAGTTGAGAAGTAGAAAAGGGCGCGGGCGACGTTACCACGGTGCTCTGAAGGAGGCATGAAAACGAAGCGGCCTTGGTTGCCATCGATGTGGCTGGCGTCGCAAAGCTGGCCGTTGGCGTCGCCGCTGGCTTCACCGAAAATATGGTTCGCACGAGTTGAATTTGCTTTGGAATTTGAAGGGTACAGGTGGTGCATGTCGCTCTTCTGCAATTCTGTGTTGAACTGAGGGTTGAACTTGCTCTGAGGCCACGTGTGCTCGATGTTGACGATATTACTCATGCCACTGATCTGGCTTGGGTCACGGAAGTAAACGTCCTGGCGGCAGTACACTTCAGTCACGAAGGTGCCCTTGCTGTCTTTCTTCACATCAAGTTCGCCGAACATCACGATGCGAGCGCGCGAGTAACCAATGGCAGAGTGCTGGTAAGATGTTCCGCCGCGAGAGCAAGAGCCGATGGTGTCGAATTTTCCAGGAGTCGAGCAGTGGCGCGCTGAGAGAATTTTTGAAAGAGTGAGTTTAAGATCGCCACCCATGTTCGGGCTGAAGTCTTCGCCGTAGTAGGCAAGGTTTCCGTTGCTTAAGGTTTGATTAGGGTTGGCGTGAACCGAAGTGGTGATGACAACCAGCAAGAGCAACAGAAAACGAGTCATGAACAATCCTTTGTCTGTAGAGATGCCGGAAAAATATAAGTAAAGTCGACCTCCGTTGTCATGCCTTATCTTGTGGTTATAAGAACTTTAATTTCCTGAATAATAACTTATGGTTAAGATCTCTCCAAGGACTTGTAAAACAATACTTTCTCTAATGCGTCGCTAAGCGCCATGCTAATAGGTCGACGCTCGCGCAAAAAATCCGGATGAATCTGTAATCCTCTTAGGCCCCACTCACTCATCAAGGGCACCTGCGTTTTGTCGAGCGCAGCGACTTCTTGTGGAAAAAGCGCGCGCAGTTCTCTGCAAAGTGAGAGTTCACGCTCGTCATCTTTACGAAGTGCGGCCCCCAAACCAAACATGCGGCAAACACTGGGGCGCTGCTCGTACATCTGGCAGCGGCCACGAGAACCATCAGGTGTGAAGCGTTCAAGCAGCGCACAGGTGCTGAGATCTCGCGTAGCGAGCTCGTCGAGCATCGCCTCCGCACGGCCTTGTTGAAAGAGCGCCAATGCCATGTGCAGCATCTCCATCACTGAGGCCTCAATAGTGGGAGTCGTGCAGCACTTGCCACAGTCTGTGGGACAATGAAGTCCAGCGCTCTTTTGCGCGCTTCCGAAGGCCACACTCATGCCTTGGTAGAGCTCAGCTATATTTTGGCAGAGGACTTCGAGATTCATTGTTACATTCTTGGCCTATTCCCTTGACGAAGAAAAGGGGGAACGCGAATCTCGGTCATGGCCTTCTTTTTTTGCCTCACCAACGTTGGACTAGAAAAAGCTCTCAAAGCTGAGATGCAAGACCGTTTCCCTAAATGGCGACTGGCGTTCTCTGCTCCAGGCTTCATTACTTTTAAAGGTGAGGGGTCTTGGCCGGTGCCTGTGTTGGCGCGTCTGTGGGGCGAATGTGTCGGCAAAGGCGAAATGCCTGGTTGCACCACCATCGATTTTGGGCCGGCCGGAGTGTGGAGCGTGCATATCCAGACGCCTCAACCGCTGTGGAAAAATCCCTTACAATTGTCCGATGTCGTCCTTCCCCCTGAAGCTCCTTCGCGGGCATGGATGAAAATCGAAGAAGCCATTTCATTGTTTGAACTTCCACTGAAAAGTGGCGAGACCGCTTTGGAAGTGGGCTCCGCTCCTGGTGGCGCAGTGTACTCACTCTTGAAGCGCGGGCTGCATGTGCGTGCCGTTGATCCGGCGGTGATGGATCCGAGCTTGGATGTCTTCACCAGCTATCGCCACATCAAAAAACCTTTTCAAGAGTTAGATTTCGATGAAATCCAAGGTGTGGACTGGTGGTTGTCGGATTTAAATCTCGCACCAGGTTCAGTGCTCTCGCATTTAGGACGCTTGTTGCGTGAAGTGGAAAAACCTCAGGGCCTTATCATCACACTGAAGATTGGCAAGCCTTATGTCGCGGCCGAAGTTCCGGAGCATCAACAGCGCGTGCGTGAATGGGGCTACCGTCGCACGTTCACACGTCTCCTGCCGTCGAATCATCAAGAAGTTGTTCTCGTCGCCTTACGCTAAACAGAAGTCATGAATCCTTGCGGGAAAAACTGTGAGTGCGGATCATGGCGTTTTTTTAAGGCACGGAAAACCACGCGCTGGGTATCACTCAAGAAAGCTTTAATAAATTTCTGCTTCAAGAGACCGATGCCATGTTCAGCAAAGGGCGAGCCATGCCACTGCAGGACTTTGCTGTAGAGTTTTTCAAACTCCGCTTGGCAGCGAGGGGTGTCTTCCGGACGAGGCATGTAGTTGTAGTGCAAGTGCGCATCACCGAAATGGCCGAAGAGATTGTAGCGCACGCCCAGTCTTGAAATCTCGCGGTAAAAACCCAGCAGATCAGCAAAGTGCTCTTGCGACACTTGGCAGTCAGTGCCCATTTTTTTCACGCCCATTTTCGAATTTTCTTCAAACACCGCACGAGGGACACCGGCGCGCACACTGTGGAACTTCGCCGAGCTGATTTCGAAAATATTATCTGGTGAAGTGAGGCGTAATTCACCAATGAGTTCGCCGTAAACGTCTTCAAAGCGACTGGAGAGGATTTCGAGGAACACCACATCCTGGGTGCCATCGCCTAAGCGCTCATCGGGCTTGAGATAACTCATGCAGTTTGAGTCGAGGAGTTCGCAGGAGATGACCGAGCCGCGGAAATTTTGGACGGCCTGGTAAATTTCTAAGTGAGGCTCAAAGTCTTGCTCCCAGCGAGGGAGCAACAAGAACAAGTGAGTGACGTCGTCGTGAGCGGTGGTTTTGAGTTCCAGCTCCGTGACAATCCCTAACTGGCCCTCAGTGCCGATCAAGAGATCGGTTTCTTTTTCAAAACGTGGGTAAGGGGCATTCTTGTAATTCGCATAGCTCGCGAAAGCGGTTTGGTACGCGTCCAAACCTTCAGTAGGAGGAAACGGACGATCGGAGAAGAGCTCATGCTCGACACCGTTGTGATCGAGATATTTCAAACGCACCGTTTGCTGGCGCATATTTCCGAAAGCAAAACAGCGCTCACCTGTGCATGACGTCGCGATGCCCGCCAAAACTAAAGCCAGTTGCTCAGTAGGAGAGGTCATGATGGC
This sequence comes from Halobacteriovoraceae bacterium, assembly GCA_040377215.1. Classification (GTDB taxonomy): domain Bacteria; phylum Bdellovibrionota; class Bacteriovoracia; order Bacteriovoracales; family Bacteriovoracaceae; genus UBA6144. The sequence goes on along the minus strand of JBEIPE010000073.1, from coordinate 4,294 downwards.
GCGGCCATGGGATTTTAAAAATTGATCGGCGTCTTGCCAGTTCACCGCGCCACGAATGATCAGGTTCTCACCGTTCATCCGCATTTCCGCCGGGATCTTGGACAAATCGCCAACAAGTACCGGGCCTTTGAGCTCACCCTCTAATTTGTCATAGGGAATGACTGTCGAGGTGCGGGAAGAGTGGTAAAATGTAGGAGCATGGCCTTTCAAGTGGGCCTGCAGATCAGCAACGGTAGAGAATGATTTGGTGTTCAGCATAGGGCCATTTTAGCAAGGAGACGGGCCATGGGTCCAGTGGTGGTTTTGGGTGCATCCAGTGATGAATCTAGATATTCGCATATGGCGATGGTTAACCTGCGAGAACATGGCTGGCCGCGTATCCCGGTGCACCCCCGCGAAACGGTGGTGGATGGAGAAAAAGTTCTACCTAACCTCGACGCGCTGAAGGGACAAAAGATTCATACCGTCACCATGTATGTGAACCCGGCCCTGTCAGACAAAATGGCCCAATCACTTTTGGAGCTTAAACCTCAACGTGTGATTTTTAATCCCGGTTCTGAGAACCCACGCCTTGAGAGCATGTTGCGCGCTCAAGGCATCGAGGTGGTGGAAGGCTGCACCTTGGTGATGCTTAGAACCAAGCAGTTTTAGTCATCTGCTCACAGTCCAAGGGCGTGTTCGCGCGAATATAGCTCTCGAGTTGATACCAATAGCGCACGCCTGTATAAACACGATTGCGATAGAGGAATTTTCTCAACCACGGGACCGTGATCTCTAAGGCGTAGGGAAGCTCTGATGGAATCGCCAAGCTGTACATCTTCAACGGATTAAATTTTTTCCCATTGATGCGCAGTGAGGTCACCTTGCCGCTAGCATTACGAACCGGTTCCACGCCCGCCACATTGATGCCGAACTGACCGGGTTTACGAATGATCACCTCTAGAATTTCACGCAGCAAGAGCCCGTTGATCTTGAGTGTGGCAATTTCCCAACCGCCATCACCGAATTCTCGGAAGTGGGGAAAGTTATCGATCATGTCGCCAAAACGAATCGGGCCCGCCGGGATCGCTTCGCCATCAAAAGCCGCGATATGTAGACCCACATCGGCGCGCACAGAGTTCAACGTCATGTAAGCCAGATGTCCGCCCCAGCAGCTGGCCTTGGGATTATTGAGGCCATCTTTCGAGCCACTTAATTCAAAAGTACTTTCGCCAATCACTTCAGCGAAGGGACGGCCGAAATAATCGTCGCGACTGATTTTCGCTTGCTCGACGAGTTCGTGCACGATTTCATCTTCTGGCATGCTGTGATCAATGTCGTGGAGTTTATAACTCACCATCTCGTGCTTACCTGTGGCCGGATCAATATCAACAATGATGGAGCCGAGGGCCATAGAATTCGCGCCGGTTTGCACGATGGGAATTTGGCGACCTTTTTTATTCGGAGCGAGACGTGGTTCTTCCAGACGAGTGTGAGAGTGACCCCCGACTACGAGATCGATGTTTTTGGATTTTTTGACGACAGCGATGTCTTTAGACAAGCCGATGTGGGTCAGCGCGATGAGATAATCAATCTTATTCATCTCGGCACGCTCTTCCATAGGCTTCACGAAACCCATCGGTGAAAGCACCATGCCCGAACCGACCATGGGATATTGATAGTGCATCTCAGAAGTTGAAAGGCCAAAAATTCCAATTTTCACGCCATCAATATCGATGCGAACCATGTCGAAGATCTTGTTGCTGAGTCCGCTCTCGCGCTTGGCTTTTAAATTGGCCGAGAGAATTTTGGTTTTTAATTGGGCGCCATCGATTTGTTCGGCGAGAACTTTTCCACCTTGCATATAATCATGATTACCCAACACGGTGACATCAATGCCTAAGGCATCCAGCATCTTGAACGCATCCACGCCGTTGTTGGACATGAAATAAGAAGTGCCTTCACCAAAATCTCCGCCATCCACAAAGACGGTTTTAATTCCCTGAGCACGGGCCTCAGCTTTGAGATGGTCAGCGAGCTTTTTTAAGCGGGCGTAACCACCTTTACCGGTGCGGGTGCCTTCGAAGTAGGAGTGGAGGTCGTTGGTATGGAGGATCTGCACTTTCACCGCATGGGCGAAAAGGGGAAAACCTAATAAAACCATTGTCAGCAGGAGGATTTTCATAGGTTTCCCTTTTCGTAAAAAGGCCCGTCCGGATGAACCTTTCTCCGAAATGGTCATCGAACATGAAAAAAATGCCCAGTTAGGCCTCGGTGAGCTTCAGGTCAGCTTGCGATGAGCTTGCCGCCTGCCTGAAGGCGCGTTAAAACCGACCAATGAAGTTTCCTGAACTCCTCCTTCCCGTCGGAAATATGCCCATGGCATTAGCGGCCATTCATGGCGGTGCAGATGCCATTTATGTGGGAGTTCCCGGTTTCAATGCGCGCGGACGCACCCATGATTTTTCTGTCGCTGAACTCAAAGAGCTGATTGATCTCTGCCATCTCTATGGTGTGAAAGTTCATCTCGCCTTTAACGTTCTTATTTTTGAACCTGAGTTAGAAATCGCCGCGGAAGTTCTCAAAGAAATTCTTCCGCTAGGTCCCGATGCATTCATCGTGCAGGATCTTGGTCTCGTTCAGTTAATTCGTCAGATGGCGCCGCACATGCGCATCCACGGTTCAACGCAAATGACGGTCACCAACGATGAGGCCATTCGTTTGGTGGATGATCTCAACATCCAGCGCTTTGTGCTCGGTCGTGAGAACAGCCTGGAAGAAATCAAAACCATTCGCGCCGGCACCACCCGCGAGATCGAAGTGTTTGTTCATGGTGCTCTTTGTGTTGCTTACTCCGGTCAGTGCTTCACGTCAGAATCTCTCGGCGGACGATCTGCCAACCGTGGCCAGTGCGCGCAGAGCTGTCGCTTAGGCTACGAGATGTTTGTCGATGGTGAGAAGCGCGACTTAGGCGATAAAAAATATCTCGTGAGCCCACAAGACTTGTGTGGCATTGATGAAGTTCCGGCTTTGATCGACGCCGGCGTGGATTCATTTAAAGTGGAAGGCCGCTTGAAGGGCCCGGATTACGTCGCCACCGCCGGTAAGAGCTATCAGTCCGCCATTCATGGCCATATCCCGAGTACACGCGACATGGCCGTGAGTTTTGGTCGCGGCTTCTTTAGCGGCTGGCTTCATGGTGTGGATCATCAAAAATTAGTTGAAGGCAGTTTCTCCGCTCACCGCGGTTTTGAAGTCGGGGTGGTGGATAAAGTTTTGAAAGACGCGGTGATTGTTGTTACCCGCGAAGACGTGGTTGCAGGGCAAGGATTGCTGTTTGCCCGCGGTGACCAAGAAGTGGGCGGCAAAGTCTTTCGTGTGCAACGTCTGTCTGCGGATAAGCTGCAGATCACATTGCTTGCTCCGTTTGAATACACAAAAATTAAAACTGGGATGCGCGCCTGGATTAACTCTGATGATCGCTTAGAAGGTGAAGTGAAAAAACTCACCACCGATCGCCAGCATATGCGTCGCGTGCCGTTGCAAATGGAGTTGTCCCTTCAGCTCAATGCACCGATCGAACTGAAAGTGACCGATCCAGAAGGCCGCACAATCATCGTCACTGGGCCAGTGGGCGTCGCCTCACAAAAAGACATCCCAGCTGATGCTCTATGGGATGAGCTGGGTGCTCTGGGGACCACCGCTTATCGCTTGGATAAAAAATCCATCAGTGGCCGTGGTGTGTATGTGTCACAGAAAGATTTGAAAGTTCTGCGCCGTGAAGCTGTGGAGAAAATGACCACCGCACGTTTGGCGGTAGCGAATGCAGTCGTGGCGACACCAGTCTTCAAACCAACGCTGCAGCAGACAAGTGCTCAGGGCAAGCTCAATATCGTTCTGAGAGAAAAAGCGCAAGTCGAAGATTTTATCCAGGGCCTCGCGGCTTGGGATCTCTCGCGCCTTGGCGTGGTGTTCCTCGATTATGAATTTGGCAAAGACTACGCGCCCTCAGTGGAAATGCTGAAAGCGGCCGGCGTGAAAGCAGGAATTGCCACCACGCGAATTTTAAAGCCGCGCGAGTACTACAATTTGAACATCATCCTGCGCGCCAATCCCGATGCCATCCTGGTGCGTAACTTAGGTGCCCTTGGATATTTGAAAGATAAAGGCATCTCACTGCATGGGGATTTCTCCCTGAACGTGTCGAACCATCTCACCGCTCAGTATCTGTTGGATAAAGGGTTGGAGAGTGTTTGTGCCTCTTATGATTTGAATCAAACGCAATTAGAAGCTCTCCTGCAAAACGTGCCCCGCG
>JBEIPE010000362.1:0-2733 GCA_040377215.1 Halobacteriovoraceae bacterium | reverse complement strand
CATCCGCCCATGGTTAATTCACTCTGCTTGAACACATAGCTGCGATAAGTAAGCTGGATCGGCAGAATCTCTTCGCTCACAAGATGCTCCTCCAAAGGATAATTCTGGCCCCCGGCGATGACGACAAGATCGGCGTCAGGATAGGGCCGCGGCACGCGCTCATGAATCACCCTGACCCCGGTAAGATTTGCCTTCATTAAATCCTGCAAGAGAGTGCGACTCATAGAAAGTGTTCTGACCGAGGACGCATATCGAGGAAAAGCGCCCTGACTATTCTCCCAGAGCGTGTCTTGGGCCCAGTCTATTTCTGGACAACCGGCCATACTGAGTTGCCGCAAAATTCCTGGAAACATGCCTTCCAACAGTTCTTGTCCTTTTTTCATCAGGACATGGAGATGCTGCGCTTGCGGCTGAGGACCGCCGTCATACAAAGTCACCTGATCAAAGTAAGTTGTGAGCACTTGAGCACTGGCCATACCAGCGATACCACCTCCGATGACAATGGCCGAAGTCATATCACTCCCTCCATACAGGCATGCAGCTGGTAGAGTTCACGAATGCCGTTAGCAAATTCCTGTCGCAGACTCTTGCCACCGTCTCCATGAAGAAGAATCTCATTGGTGACATCCCCTTCTTTCTTTTCGCGCTCAAAGGTAAATAGCAGATTTCCAATTCGACCAAGCCGCTGGCCTTTGATGAACATTTCCCGCAATGCACCGAGCTCTTCACTTTTAAAATTATTTGAGGCCATGAGATCAATCATCCCGGCGGCCACCATGCCCATGTTGTAAGGGCCTTGCGCCTTTGACTCCGTCAGATTACGAATCGTCGGATGAGCGGTGGTGAGCTCAGCGTATTGATTCGCCAGAAAAATCTGCTTGATATCAAAAATCAGAATTTCTTTAAGAGGCACATAATTCACAAAACAGCGCAGACCTAACTCAAGCTCGGTAAATAGATCGCGCGCCAGTTGGAAGATTTTTTGCTCCTGAGCAGATAGACCAAGAGGCGCCAGCATCAACTCTCCCAAATTAAGACGGTAGAGATGATGCAGCAGCTTAGGGTTATAGTAGAGAGGATTATCCGCTAGATCATCATACAAGGTGATGAGCATACCTAGACAAACCTTGGCGTAGACCACTTGCTCTCGTAGCTCCTGCGGCACACTCTCCAAAGTGGTCTGGCGATAACCGCGCACCAAAAACTCTGTAAACAAACGCCGGTCGCGATTTTGTAAAACCCTCTCGTACTTATTGGCCAAAATTTCCACTGACTTCATATCTTCCTCACTTGCAAATTTTGTCCTGCTACTGGATGAAGCGTGACCAGCGGATAACTTTTGATCTCGCACTCGCGGGTTCTAAACTCAAAGGTCTTACAAAAAATTTTAATGATGGTGAGCGCTTCCATATACGCAAGACCTTCACCGATACAGGCCTTTGGCCCCGCGCCAAATGGCAAAAAGGCCTCGATGGGTTTTGTGAAACGATCAGGTCGAAACTCCGATGGCGCTTGATGGAACGCCGGATGGTGATGGAGCTGCTTCACGCCTATAAGAATCTGCGTCCCTTTTTTTATTTTCACATCGCCCAGATCACAATCCTCCGCCGCCTCCCGCGCCAACATATAAGCCGGCGGGAATATCCGCAGCGCTTCTTTGTACACTCGCAAAGCGAGGGCATCATCACCAGCGGCAATCGCTGCGCGATGCTCGGGATGTTGACCCAACAAAAGAAAAGTAAAACTCAGCGACGACGCGGTAGTTTCGTGCCCGGCAAAGAGAAAGGTCATGCACTGATCAATCATGGCCTCGTTGAATGCAAACAAACGTGGAATGCTCATGTGGGTCTCTGAGTGAGACGCTTTCAAAGCAGTCACAATCTTTCCACGCAAACTCGCACGCAGTTTTTTTATCCGGGTATTAGGCAGTGGAATGAGTGCTGTCATGCGCTTCCCACACAGCCGATTCAATTCTTGAAACTCGCGCGCCATGGTGAGTACTTCGTCTTTAAGATCAAGACCCAAAAACAATTTGAAGGCATTTCTCAGCACCAAATCGGCCATGAGCGTGGTGATATCCAGAGTTCCCTCACCTACTTCACCGAGCGCCTCATGTGTGTTGCTCGCGATCAACTCTTTCATCTTGATCATGTTGCTGGCAGCAAACAGGGGACCAAAATCACGCCGCTTCTCTGTGGAGGCGGCGCCATTGAGTTGCACCAATCCTTCTTCACCGGTGATGGGTTTGATGCGATCAAAGATGGTGCGGTTTTGGACAAAAACCTCAGAGCGCGTCACCAGCACTTCTTGGGCGAGTTTTGGATCAAACACCAAAACAAATCTCTTGGGCCCTAGGCGCAGCTTTTGTAAGCGCAGATGGGGATAGAGCGCCAAGCGCTCATCCAAGAAGGCGATCGGGTCTTTCATGAATTTTCGAAGGTTTCTTAGGCTTTCCATGGCGCTTAAACTAGAGCAGAAAACAGTTGACTAAAAGCGACTTATTTTCATGTATAGTTAACTTATGGACATGAATCGTTTGCGTTATTTTTGCACCGTCGCCCAGTCAGGAAGTCTCGCCCGTGCGGCGGAGTTCTTAGGCCTCTCTCCAGCGGCGCTGTCGAAATCCATGAGAATCCTAGAGGAAGAAACCGGCCTTGAGCTGTTGCGTCCAGCAGGACGGGGCATCGTCATCACGCAAGAAGGCGTAAAATTGGCCGAACGCGGCCAGCAGCT
>JBEIPE010000035.1:0-13687 GCA_040377215.1 Halobacteriovoraceae bacterium | reverse complement strand
GGCCTGAACGTCGTAAGACCATGACCCACGAGCTCCGCGGCAAGAAACCTTGCGCTCGAGAACTTCGATAGCTGGGAAATGCTTAACCAATTTATCCATAACGAAAACATTCAAAGAGCAATCACTTGAGCGTACGCCTGATGAACGAACCATGAAACGTTCTTGGCCGCCTGTGTTTTCACCAGCAGGAACGAGAACATCGAACTTCGCTGATACGAAAGCAGATGTGCTCCAACCTGGATTCCAAGTATCAAGACCGCCAGTGCAGTTTACTTTGACGTTCTCGCCGCCCAAAGTTTTAACGTGACCAGCAACCAATGATTCAACTGAATCGCAGTTGTAAAAAGTTTGTGTGCCGAGGTTCAAAGTAGGAATCGTGAAAGATACTTTCTTTGTTACGTACTCCTGAGCAAAAGCAGAAGACGCGAGAGTCAAAGCGAGCAAAACGATAAAACGCATAGGGAACTCCGATTTAAATTAAATTCTATTGAAAGACTGTAACGTCGTAAGACCAGCGTGAATCGTTATCCATGCAAGTCGTGCGTTTCGCGTTTACAGCTACGTTTGTGAACAGTGGCAAAAGCTTGTTCAAAAGCTTGGTGTGGAAGTTGCAAGAGCTGTTACCGAAGCTGCGGCTAGAAACACGAGTGGCTTCTGAGCGAGTGTGGTTCTCAGCAGTAGCAGATGGGATGTCGAAACGAGCGGTCAAGTTCACTGGCCACATGCCCCAGCCCTGCTCGATGCCGCCTGAACAGTTCACGCTGATATTGCTCGCGCCCAATTTTTCCAAATGAGACTCGAGAGCTGATTCAGCGAAGTCACATGAATAGTAGTTACGTGAGAAACCGTCGATACCAGTATCAGTGTGACGGAATGAAGTAGTCGTGAATTCAACTGCGAAAGCATTGAAGGCCAACATAAGAGCGGCAACAGCGATTAGACGCATAAGATTCCTCCTAAAGGGTGTAAAAACCTTTAGGTACCAAGACATGCGTCAAATGCCAACTTAGACAATCGCTCCAGGAAATAAGCGCGCGAAATTTGGTTTCAGTTCAGCTTCGGTCACGCCAGCTCGCTTATAGACCTCTTGAATGCTTGCAGAAGCATCATCTGTCTCCAATAAGCGGCGCTCACGGGGAATCTGCGCCCACAAGTCAGCAAAGTTTGGTCGCAGCAGTAACCGCATTCCGATTGAAAAATACAGCTCCGGGTGAAGCTTCAGCAAACGCGGCAAGGCTTCGATAGGCCCGGTGAAGTCATGCCAGAGCCAAGGTGTCAAAGGCCGGCGTTGCTTCAACAACTGCATCACATCGCTTGAGGAGCGCACCACATGCACCACCAGAGGTTTCTTGAGTTCCTCCGCAAGATTCCAATGTTGTTTGAAAAATTTCAGCTGCTCGTCCCAGTGCGGATGCAAACGATCCAGTCCCGTCTCCCCAATCGCCACACAATTCTTTTGGTGTGCCCAACGCTCGACGTGCTCAAAGCCACCTTGCTCGACATGCCACGGATGAATCCCCGCACAGTAGAAGGGTGAAGGCGCATGAGTCCCCTTCAGATCGTGAGGAGAGAGAACATAGATATGGGGTGATGAGTGAGGCCGGTGTGTATGGGCGTCCATACGTACCAGCTTAACCTATTTTACCGGGCCTGTACGATGCATGAGCTGAATAAAATCTTCGCCAATGGGGTCTTTGGCTTCGTGAATAATTTTGAGCGCCTGACCCAGATCAATGGCTTCTTGAATACGTTCGCGGACTTTGAGCAAATCTAATTTATGCAACAGCTTCACTGCGCCGTAGTTACTCACATCGTGGCTCATCTCTTGGGTGGCAAAAGCAGAAATGAAAACCATGGGAACATCGCGACCGGCGGCCCGTGCCTGCGCTAGCATCTCAAGCCCTGTCATGCGAGGCATCTTGATATCACTCACAACGCAGTCGAAGGAATTTTCGAGAATGAGCTTCAACCCTTCTTCGCCGTTACGGGCCTGGACGAAATCGAGATCGGAGTGCTGAGCAATGATTTGCAAACATTCACGAATTTCAGCTTCATCATCCACCAAGAGAACTTTGTATTTCGTCATGACCCCTCACGATTGATCCTACCTCAGCGACGCCACCCACAGGTTTATCTTAACTTAGGTAGCTTATCGGAATCCATCTAGGTTCCATAACTTAATGTTTTCATGTTACCTGCCTTTATTTGTCGGCCATAATTTGGGTCAGTTTTTGTTGGGCCTCTTTAGTTAGACAAGCCTCCGCCCCTTGAGTAGCCTAAATTCAATAACCTAGAAATAAGGAGTCTTTATGAAATGGCTACTCGCTCTTATGTTCGTTGTGACTTCAGCTCACGCCATGATCGATAACCCAGGCGATCCTGTTTACGTTCGCCCACGCATCTGGAACTTCGGCAATCAGGTTCAAGTTGAAGTGTGGAACACGACAGAAGTCGATATCGTCTGCCGCGGAACTGTCAGCATCCGCACTCAGCGTGGCGCTTACCAAACTGAATTCTTCTACGAAACGATCTACCGCGGGATGACCGGTCGCCAGACTTACTGGATCCGTGACTTCCAAGATCGCGTCGCTTTTACGACCGAGTTCATTAACTGCTACGAAAGATAGTCACTTCGCTTGTGGAATGCGGTTGGGATAGTCGGTGATAATGCCATCGACTCCTAGCCGCAAGACACTTTTCATATCTGCCACTTCATTCACAGTCCACGGCACCACCATAATTCCATTCTTACGGAAGTACTTCACATGCTCAGCCGTGAGGTTTTTGAAATAAGGCGAGAACACCGTTGGGTTAAACCCTAATTTCTTCAGAGCACTCTCTGGTTCGTAGGCTTCTTCAATGAGCGCCACCGTTTTGTAATCCGGATAGGCCATGTGCAGATACTTCAGCACGCGCCAATCAAATGACTGGATGTAAACGCGGCGATGGCCCACAGAATCGGCAATCACTTTGACGACCTTGTCCGTGAACTCGATCACGTTCGGTTGAAAGCCTTCTTTCTCGTCTTCTTCGGTCGACTTGATCTCGATGTTGTATTCAATCTTGCGGCCACTGGCCTGAATCATCTGTTCAGTTTCTTTTAAGAGAGTGCGCAACAGCGGTTTACTCTCTCTCAGTTTTTTCTGCTCAGGAAAACGCGGATGAACTTTACTGCCACAGTCGTACTGCGCGATCTGCTTGTAAGTCAGTTTATACATATTGATGGACCGTTCTTTGACCGGTTGCCCTTTGAGATCAAGGCAGATCTCCGCTCCCATCCACGGCTCATGACTGACAACGACCTCGCCGTCTTTTGAAACGACCACGTCAAGCTCGAGTGTTGTGACTTCTGGATACTTCAAAGCTTCTTTCATCGCCCCGATGGTGTTCTCAGGATAAAGTCCGCGCGCGCCCCGATGGCCTTGCCAATCCAACGCCTGCGCCGAAAAAGAAATCAAGACGAACCACCAAGCTTTCATAGAAGACTCCTTATTTGTGCTCTCAGTTTAGCATGCTACTATTTTAGGTACATGGAGGTTTTATGATTAAAAGTTGTCTCTCTTCGCCGCTGGATAATGATACGAAAGGAAGCCTGGCCTTATTAGTCGGACGAGTGATGTTTGGACTCATCATGGCGTTCGCCCACGGCATGGGAAAAGTTCCTCCGCCGGCGATGCTGGTCGAGGGCGTCACCGCCATGGGATTACCTTTGCCAGGTTTGATGGCGTGGGGTGCGGGCCTAGCTGAATTCGCAGGGGGTATCATGATTGCCCTGGGACTCTTGACTCGTCCGGCCGCTGTTCTCTGGCTGATTACAATGGGAGTGGCGGCATTTATCGCTCACGGGGCCGACCCATTTCAAAAGAAAGAACTCGCTCTCCTCTATCTCTCATTTAGCGTGGTGCTGATCGGTTTAGGTGGCGGTAAGTTCAGTCTCGATCATCTCTTAAGTCGCAAACTCAGCAAATCTTAACACTGTCTTTTTTACAAACGCCGGGCCTTTGGGTTTGGCGTTTTGTTATACCCCCGCCCATTAACATCCTCGGGGGAAATCCATGAAGCTACTTCTCAGTGCTTTGCTGTTGTCTCATGTGGCCTACGCTGCTGATTCGGCCAAGATCAAAAAAATCCATTCTGAGATTTGCAACTATGCCAAGTCTTGCGAAGTGAACAGGGTCGCTCAAGGCAGAAACGCCTTAGAGATCGTTAAGGAATTCGCTCTCACAGTGGGTGAAGAAGAAGCCGACGTTGAAGTGATTGCGGCCGGTGACTCCTCACCCGGCAATGACGACATCGTTTACGGCACACTCAGTATGAAAGGCGCCATGAACCACGTGGACGATATTGTGGCCTGGGAATCTGTCCTGAGTGAAGCTCAAGGCAAAGCGATCAAAGCGAAGATCTACAACTTGCGCGGCACCGGCGTGGAATTTGGTTACACACCTAATCGCGGTGGCAGTGTCTGCGGGACAGTGATCCCAAGTTTGTTGATGATTGATGTACCGGCCAAGACTGTTTATGAAGTGGCCTTGTTCGGCTACGGAGAATGCAAATAATCTGGGCAAAAAAAAGGCTCCTTTCGGAGCCTTTTTTATTTCTACAATTTGATGACCATGCCCATCGGCAAGTGATCTGAGTAACCCGTGCCGGTCTCTGCATCGTAGCGTACCGGACGTGACTCGTTACGCCCTTGGTAAGTGTAGTTTTCAATCATATTCCCGTTCTCTGTGTAGATTGAAACACGAGAGAAGTCCGGAGCACGACGTAAGTTGCCTTTCATAATAAAGATATGATCCAAGCTCGCCCACACGCCTTTGTAGCTGTAGGTGGCCGGAGCTCCGAGGTCGACACCTGCGGCCACTGCTTCGGCTTCCGCGTCCCAGAAAGCAGGAAGCACAAGAGTCTTGAGAGCGTTTTGTTGATCGTCTTCCGCGGTATTGAAGTCACCCGCCGCAATCACCATGTCTGATTTGCGTTGAGCGGCGTTTGCGACTTTCAAGAGCAATTGACCCGCGAGCATGCGGTCAGCGTCTGGATTTGATTGTGAGGGCCAGTGATTAGAAAGGATCGTCACGCTCTTGCGACCTGCGCGAATAACGACTTCAAGAATACCGCGTGTCTTGCGGCCAGTGCTCGTCTGAAAAGAATGAAGTTGAGTTGAGACTACAGGCAAACGGGTGATCATTCCGGTGTCGATACCACGCTCATCTGGACCTTCAATGAGAATGGCACGGAACTGAGGGCCTAGCGCACGAGCCACCATACGAAGGGCATTAAGATTTTCTACTTCCTGCACCACGATCACGTCCGGCATCGCTACGCCCATAGAGCCTTTGATGACCTGGGCGATACGCTGAACTTTTCTCTCGAGGACTTCTTGCGTCCAATCGAGGTTGAAACATTCTTCGCGGTAAAAACCGGTTTGTTTTTCACACCACGCCATGGCTTCCGGCATCGCTCGCTTCACTTCAAGCGGAAGATAGGTGAAGTCTTCTTTGCCAGCATCGTGAGTGGCATCGAAGAGGTTTTCAAAATTGGTGGTGAGAAGGCGGATCTGAGAGCTTCCTTTGCCTTTGGCGTGAGCAAAAGAAACCAAGAGCAACGAGATCATAAAGAAACGAAGCATTTTCAGACCATCCGGTTATTAGAATGAGGTGATCTGATAGTTCTATGGTTGGTTGATCGCTCCGTCAACGCAGTGCTTTTTGGCACCAGCAGTAATGACAGGAACTTCACAATTCAATGCTTTGCGCAGGTAAGAAATTTTCTTTCGCGTCGCGCCATTTAGCCTTCATCATCTTGTGAGACTTGATCTTCTGGATCACTACCCTGTTCATCCGGAATTCTCAAACGATTGCGGCGGGCCGCTTCGTTGGCCACACTGCCAGGGCTCGTGCGCTTAAGATAATCCACCATCCCGTAAGCTGCTTGAGAAAGTTGTGAATCGCGAATCACTAGGATCTGTTCGTTATTCGATTCAGCCCCTTCGCTGAAATTAAATGATGTGCCCATGATGGCAAATTTCGGCGTCGCCAAAATCTTATGGTGAATCTTAGCGTTCACTTTTTTATTCACCCCATTCACTTTCACATGGTGCTCGCCATAAACCTTCGGTGCAATTCGCACGCGCTTACGTAAATCGAGCAGATGCTGCGGCGAGAGCCCTTTGGTCCACGCATTTTCAGGATCGTCTAAATAGGTTTTCGTTTTGTCTTCATGCTGAATGCGCTTCATACCCGACATGATGAGAAAGCGGCTCCATTCGCGCATGGCAAAGGGAGTGTCACCTACACTTAAGAAATCAAACTTGCCGCTGGCCTGGTAGTCTTGTTGGGCCCGGAACAACAACGCCTCATCAACCGCAGACGCCGAGTAAGCAAATTGCAGCATACGAATCCAACCGGTCTCGCGTTTGATTAAATCCGCAATCAGATTACGATTGATGCTCTTCAAACCACCGCCGGGTGAAAACGTCAGCGTAATCGAAGGCTCTGGGTAAGCTTCTAGCGTTTGCGGATCAACACCCGGGCCAGTCACCTGATAAGAGCCATTCAGAGGATACTGACGACCGCGCAAAAGAAAAGCCGGATCAAGTGTCTTTGTGAGTTCGTGGTGGACGAGATTCGCAAGCAACCAGCTCTTCATGGTGATCAGGTGATTCGCGTTCGGCAAAGACTCTTTAGGCAGTGGCCATGTTCCCTTTAGATCACCCTGCGGTTCAAGGCATGAGCGCGTAAGATTACCGGATGAAAAGAGCACCGATGAATCCTCGGGAACCGACCAATCAATGGCGGTGATTTTCTGGTGATTCAATCCTACCGGAAGCACTCCGGTGACCTTCACTCCACCAGCGATGAGTTTCTCTTCAATTTTTTTTACTTCGGGTCGAACATCAATCACGCTCTTCTTATCTATCCCCACACGCACATCAAGGCCGGCCTGGGCCTGAGCGATGAGAGCATCAGCGATCTCTTCCAGATCGAAATCAAAAACGTTCACGATGATTTCTTTTTTGGCCTGCTGGATAAAAGATTTCCAAACAGCAATCAGATTGCTCTTCTTCACCAACTTGTTGCCTTGGTAATAGGCGTGGTTCACATACAGCTGCATATCGCTGTAACCCGATGTTCCTGCTGGAGGAATGAGGCGCGTATGTTTGGTTGGATCCGGCGGCACGGGAGCGGTGGATTGCAGCTCACTGATGAGTTGCTCACGGGCCAGGGCCAACAATTCAGGCCGTGACTGAAGCTCACCGACCACAAAATTCTCAGGAACTTTCTTGAGCAACTTGGCCTGCTCTTGCTGAGTTGCGTCAGAAGGATTCTCGATCAAAAGCTCGCGGGCCGTTTTGAAAATCGCCACGTAATCCGGTGCGAGTGGGATCTCATTACTGGGCCTGCGGACGATCGGCGAGCTGCAGGCCTGAAGAAGAAAAATGACGGCTAAAAAAAGTGCGTTTTTCATTCTTAGAGACTAGCAAATCTCACAGTGCTTTCTAGCGTGGTAAACTCTTCTCATTGATTACCCGACTCAATTGATTTGTTGCGTTAAAAGGTGTGAGGACTTGGATTCACTCCAGGGTTTTTTGTTACTTTGCGTTAATGACATTGACGAGTAGCTTCATTCCTTGGCATAGAGGGTCAAACTTTCTCACAAGGATGCCCCCGATGCTTCGTCTTTTGGTGTTGCTCACACTTGTCTCAACCTCAGCTTTTGCCGAAAACCTCCAGACTGTGAAGTTGCGTGAACGTCAGGCGATTATCGCCAACGGCTACCAACCAGCAGACAAATCAGCGAACAACCTCGGAACTCCTGCTTACTTTTTGGATCTTCCTCAAGAGTCAGTCATCACTGACTTGAGTCTACTCGCCGCTTACCCGGCGGCACGTGTTGCTGAAGGTGCTTGGTCTGGTTACTACTGGCCTAACTACGTGGGCGGCCTCGGGTTCCGTTACCGCGATCAAAACTATCCGAAGGGAAAATGGTCACGCTCACTTGAGTACGTCACCAAACGTCCAAGCCACACCATCAGCAATGATCTTCTATCACCGTCTGAAAAATATGATGTCCTCATGGGTGTCTCTCCTGAAGAAGCCGGTAGCCTCACCGCCCACCAGTGGAATCTCGCACGAGAAGAATTCCGCACCACTCGCAAAGTCGCGACTTGGCAGGGCATCTGCAACGGCTGGGCCGCCGCCAGCATCCTTCTTCCTCTTCCTCAGCAGAACGTGACTTTGAACTCAGCACGCGGCCAACTGACTTTCACTCCGGAAGATCTCAAGGCCTTGGGTTCTGTGCTTTACGCTAATGGTAAATTTGAAAGTTCCTTCGTTGGAATGCGTTGCTACACAGATGAGCCAGAAACAGACTCTGATGGTCTCTTCGGCAGATCTCGCGTCTCAACTCCAGAATGCTTTGATGTGAATCCGGCCGATTGGCATTTGATTGTGACTCATGAACTGGGCATGAACAAACGTCCTTTCATCATCGACTACATTCATGACTCAGAAGTTTGGAACAAGCCGGTCATCTCTTACGCTGTTGAGTACTTCGACCTGAAAGATAACGACAAAATGTCGGCCAACTTCCTTGAGGTCATCCGCCCTAGTAAAAAAGTTTCTCGCTACCGCCGCTTCCGCAATCCAAACACCGTGAACGTCGTTGGTGTTAAAATGACCGTCGTTCTCTTGTTCGGTGCCGACTCAGAAGAATCGGGAGTCACCGAAACCAAAACTGTGGAATATGAATATGCACTTGAGCTCGATGCTGCGAATCGTATTATCGGCGGCGAGTGGTACTCAGAGAAACACCCGGACTTTGCTTGGAAGCCACGCTTTGCTGGTATGCCAGTATCTGACGGCGATGCCCTCGTAAAAAACCTCGCTGTGAATCCTTGGGAAACTGCCATGAACCCGACTTGGCGTGCGGCCGCTCTTCAGAGCAACAAGCACGGCGCGCCGTTGCCTGTGTTCGTGAAATACTTATTTGAAACTGCGACGGGCGTGGTTATTCGCTCACCAGCTCAATAATCGCGTCGGCCAGATACTCAGGATGAGTCAGCATGGGCAAATGGCCCGAATGAAGGGCACGAGTTTTTACCACTTGTGCCTTGGCCACATAAGCTTCTTGTGTGGCCGATGAAATCACTGCATCTTCTAATGTGAAGATGTAGTTCTTTGGAATCTTCTTCCAGACATCCAAATCAAAATTCACTTTCTCCTCACCCAGCTTGCTTGACTCACGGAATGTAGGGGGGAAAGCGGGATCGACTTCGTAACGTGGTCCGGCCATGACAGAAAAAAACTGTCCGCGCTCTTTGGGTGTGATCCACTCATCACTAAAGTCCACCGCCTGCGCGTAGTTTTCTTGGTCTTGTGGTGAGAATGTCATCACGGGACGTTCTCCGGGTAGAGTCACGACGGCCGCTAGATAAATGATCTGTTTAATTTTTTGCGGGCATACATTCACCATCTGATGAACGACGACGCCGGCAAAGCTGTGAGCCACAAAAATGGAAGGGCGTGGAGTCTCTTTGCAAGCGCGCTCAGCGGCCTGTGCTAAATTCAAAATGGGAGCAAGAGTGCGGTGAGGAATATTCAGCATAATCGTGCGACGATCAATCGGCATAAACTCACGGACTCGATCCCAGCTGCTGGCATCGAAGTGGGATCCGTGCAGAAATACGATGTCTGTTTTTTGCGGTTCTTCTGGTTTAATCACAGGTGACGCGCAAGCGGTCAGTAGCCCTAATAATATGAACGTGGATTTCATAAGCACTCCCCGTTCTTATTCTAAGCAACACACGAAATTTTTCCAACCCGGCTAAAAGAGTCCCTTATTAAGTGGGCCCAACATCTCCTCCTCATCACCCTCATCGGCCAAAGGGTCAATTTTCGGATAGATGATCTTGGAAACTTGGCCAGTCTTGCGATTCAAGGTGATCAGAAAAGGTTTCTCCCTGCTCACGCCATACTGGGACGATTCAATAAAGCGACCCAGATCTTTGCAGACTTTGTCGTTTTCGATCGTAAAGTTCCCGGCAATCTCATTGTAGAAATTGCGGTATTCGATAAAGGCCTTAGGATTGTTGTCGTAAACGACGTTACGCGCACACACGAGAGTCATCACTCGCCCATTATGATGGGTGAGAAGATAGGTCTCAAAGCTGTCGGGCTCAACAGCGATGATGCGTAAAACGATGTCCTTCTCGTAGACAGGTTTAATCACCTCTAAAGCAGAGGCCCCCAAAGTCGTGAGAAGCCAAAATAAAATTACCATCCGCCCTCAATGCGTTTCATGGTGTAACCACGCAAACCAAATCCAATGATGCTGCCGATGATGAGAAAGACTAAAAGGAAAAGACCCTGGTTGCCGTTAATGACATCTACCAGACTCCGTTCAGGCTTGAGGACCTGTTCATTCTTCTTATTGATAACCTCGACCTCCTCGACTCGTTTCACGAAAGCGGGCGTATCCAAAAATTTAACAATCGCCATGAGACGATGAATGTTGCCACCCATCTCTGTGAGATGAATCGAATTTGAATAGTTGTCATCAATGATGCGTCCGTAACGACTCAAAAAAGGCCGCAGGTTACGGGTGAGCTCGGCCGCTTGGATATGCTGCAAACGATAGGATAGTTGGACATGGTTGTAGTTGCGAGGAACACTTTCAACGTCATTATAGGTTGGCAAAGTAACGTAGCGAGTATCGCGGGCCTGGATGATATTGAGAAACTTCGTATCACTCGTGCGCACCACACTGCCATCAACATGATAGAGCACCACAGAGAGATAGTTCTCCATGTTCTCTTTGCTCATGGAACGCTTGCCTTCCATGAAAAGTGTTGTGTCCTTAAAGTCTACCGAGAGCACGAGATTGAGCCCTTCTAAGGCGGCATAGTCATGCAGCAGCTCACTGGCCTTAAAACTCTTTTTGGTAAAAACAAAGTCTCCATTCGTGTCACGAGTGATGACTTGTGCCAAAGCGCTCGTGCTCAACAAAAGAGCGAGAAGTAAAAATCTCACTGAGCACCCCCTGTGCCATTATTTTCTTTGAGCTCAAGATATTTGCGCTCCAGAATTTTATTTTCTAACTCAAGCCCCACAATTTTTTCTTGCAAGGCCGTATCAATCTCTGGCGTTTTGGGCTTTTCTTTCAAGACCTGCTGATAAGCAAGTTCCGTATCCATGGAGTCAACGAGCTTCACTAAGCGCGCAACATTGTCTCCCAGATCACTCAAGATAATGGTGCGAGCATCGGAGAAGTTGATCACTCGTCCATAGCGTGAAACATAAGGCCGCAAGTTGCGAGTAATTGAGCTTGCGAGTGGATACTTCAAGGTATGAACCACGAGCTTGAAACTTGCATCACGGGGGTAGCTATCATCGGTGAAAACTGGCCCCGGCAGATAACGATTGTCGCGCGTCGGGCTGATCCACAAAAAACCTGACTCCTCCATCGGTGAGAAACCGTGAGCATTCAAGAGTGCGTAAAAAATCTGCTTGAAGTCGCTCTTACTCATCGCTTGATTAAGCTGCAGCTGCACAACATCTTTAGGATCGACGGTTTTGTCTGAGTAGAAGATATGAGTCGAGGTCATCTCAGCATAGTCTTTAATGAGCTCGCGCAAAGGATAGGCATTCGACTTAAAGGGCTGCACCTGGTCGCCTTGCACCTTAATACCCGCTTGAGCGGTGATACTGATAAGTAACAGCAACAAATATTTCATTCTCCCTCCTGAGGGGTGACATCTTGATAGGTTGAAACTTGCACGTCAGTTGAAATCGGCTGGTAAGTGGTCTCTTCTGTCTGATTTGTTTCGACCGCCACGACCACGGCCAAAACAAGTGATAACGAAGCGAATTGCAGTGCTGGCACTCGCCAATCAAAACTCAACTTTTCTTGCCACTCGTGGAAAAACTCTTTCATTTTTTCTTGGCGTTCAATCTGCGCTAACTTTTGTTGTCCACGCTGGGCCAGCATCTTTTTGGCATCCGCAAAGATACGCTGCTGCGCCTGAGCTGAAATGGCCGGAGCTGAGCGATTGAGAACTTTCGTTTCAATCACCGCAAAGTCGGCCATCATTTTACTGCACTGATCACAGACCAAGAGATGTTCCTTCACGCGTTTTTCTTGGGAGAGCACCAAAGCATTTTCAAAGTAGTCTTGCAGAATCTCTAAGGGAGGGTGCTTCATGCCATCGCTCCTTGTGCCAACAGCAGCTCTTTCATTTTTTTGCGGGCATGAAAGAGACTTTGCTTGATGGTGTTTACGTCTTTGCCCAGAATCGCGGAAATTTCTAAGTAAGAGAGATCGTCATTTACCCGTAGTCCCAGCACCATTCGTTGCATGAGGGGTAATTGCAGCAGGAGTTCACCGATCAATCCTTCTTGTTCGCGCTTCTCATACAACTCGTCCTGCAAAGGCTCGCTATCAGAGACATCGGTCCATTCCGTGGTCATCTTGCCTTTGCGTTTGCGGATCTCATCGATCGCCCGGTGGGTACTGAGGCGATAGAGCCAGGCCTTGAAGCTGTTTTTCATTTCCGGGCGTGGAGTATAGAAACCAATCTTCTGAATCATCAGCATCATCACCTCGTGCAGTAGGTCTTCTGCTTCTTGGGCATCACCTAATAAATAGAAGAGATGGCGGTGGAGATCGGGGGCGTAGGTTTGATAGAGGGCCTGAAAGGCCTCTTCACTTCCCTCTTTTAACTGTGCGACCCAGGTCTCATCCGACATAGACATCCTCTGACCCTCTAACGAGACCCGGAGGAATTATGTTATAGAGAGTTTTTCTAACAGTAATCCCGTCCTGAATTCAGCAGGTTACAGCTATTTATGACAAAATGACTCTGCGCGCATGGTTCCCAAATGCACCCACTGGGGCCATTTTGCGCAACGCACAATGCGTTTTTGAGGGTTTACCTGAAGCTGGAGTTTGGCACGAAACCCGCATTAGGTATCCCCGTGGACGACGAAAAAAACTTGGAGGCCCTATGAAACTTGCAGCACTTATCTTGATCTCAACTTTCTCTTTCTCTGCTCTCGCTAACCACGAGTTGTCTTTGAATGAGCCAGTGGAAATCGAGAAGGTTGAAATGGAAGCGGCCCAGTCTTCAAACCTCTCTGGTCTCTACAAAGAATTTTCTTTCGAAGCTGAGCGCCCTTTGACTGCTCACATCGTGATCGCGAAGAAAAACTAATCTTATCTTTCAGCTCACTCATCACAAGCCCAGGTTCATAGCCTGGGCTTTTTTTATGCTAAAATCTCAACATGTCACAAATCATCAAAGCACTCGTCATCGCGGGCCAGTACAAAGGCGAGACGGTTCGTGTGAGCAACGTGAGCGTGGATGGCCAGGGCCGCAAGAAGGCCGCCTGCAGTCTCGCTAACGGCACACGCGCCAATATCTTTGTGACAGATCTCGAGATTCTTCCCGCTGAACCCAACACCCCCGATCGACCAGGCCCGAAAGCTTCAATGCCCTTTGTGAGTGGTTCCACCGGAAGTCGATCGATGAATCAAACCCGCAGCCTCGTTCGCGCAAGACCGAAGTGTGAGGTTTGTGGCGAGCCTTACAACGTCGATGAACGGAAGGGCCAAGAAGGCAAACTGAGTGTTTGTCCCAACTGTGCACCAGAGGCGAGCTGACACCGACATCAGAGTTATTGATAGCTTAGCG
>JBEIPE010000285.1:0-3777 GCA_040377215.1 Halobacteriovoraceae bacterium | reverse complement strand
CTAAAAATTCCCAACTCGGTGCGTTTAGAAAGGATGACTTCGCCGGGACGAGCGTCTTGCGGGAGAATTTCCCAGCTTGAGGCGTCTTCGCGAGGGACGGGGCGCCACCAGTCAGAGGGAAAATTCTGGGCCTGGGCCGTAAGGCTAACGAGAAGTGAAAAAATCCAAATTTTCATAACGTCACCGTAGCATAACCGTCAGTCATCGTCGAATGGACGAAGGGGCTTTTTGGCCCCTAAAATAGAGCTCAATCAAGGTTTAAGGATGCTTATGAAACTCCCATGGTTTGCCGCTGTCATCTGTTCTCTTTTGAGCGTTAGCGCTTGGGGCTCTCGTTGTGATGTCTGGGAAGACGCTCAGCGAATCTCCCATGTGCGTGTGGCCGATGAGGGTGGCTTCACTTATTGCTTTGGCTATCTCCATGGCCGCGATCGCGCGTGGATGATGGATCATTTCCGCCGCACGGCTTTAGGAACAAATTCGGAGGTGCATGGCTTCTCCCATCTCAAGGGCGACATGATGATGCGCCTTTTGGACATTCCGGCTTGGGCGGATAAATTGTGGGCGAAGTTGGCACCGGCAGAAAGAGAAATGCTCACGTCTTATTCGGCGGGTGTGAATCATGGTTTCCGTGTGGCCAAGCAGCATCCCACCAAAGAATTCCAAAACGGCCATCCACTGCCAGAGGAATGGAAACCCCAGCACTCTTTGATGATCTTGTTGCTGCAGTCTTTTGATCAAACCCGCAAAACATTTTGGGTCGAGTACGAAGAGGCGCGCGCCGTAAAAAAATGGCAGGAGAAAACGCCGCAGTTATTCGATCCCGATGGTGTGCCATGGGATACGACGGTGTTGAAGCCAGGTGAATATCCTCTGAGTGAACGTGCGCGTACCACGTCGTCTGATCTCAAATCTGTCTCGCCTGTGTGGGCCCATTTTCCAACGCCGTTTGGTGAAAGCACGGGGTCTAATAATTGGGTGGTGGCCCCTTCGCGCAGTCGCTTGAACAAAGCGATTCTCGCTAACGATCCGCACTTGGATTTGAAGACGCCGATGTTCTGGTATTGGATTCACATTGAGGGCCCAACCACAGATGTCATCGGCGCCTCGTTACCGGGTGTGCCTTTGATTGTCAGTGGTACCAATCGCCGTGTGTCCTGGGGACTGACGAATGCGTATGTGAATACCGCCGACATCGCCATGCTGGAAAAAGAAGACGCAGCGGAGCTGGAAAGTTTCCGCCCCTTGGTGTGGGTGAAGTGGGGCTTTCTAAAATTGCCGATTTTCTTTAAATCATTTCAGCGCACCAAAGATGGCCATCCGGTTTTGCCACTCGACAGCGATGACACACGTCCCATGCTGCTCAAGTGGTCAGGCTTTCATTTGAAAGGGGAAGACCTCGCCTCTTTGCGCCATATGATGGTGGTGAAGAGCGCCGATGAAATGGAACGTGCACTCGCCGGAGTGGGTGTGCCTTCATGGAATTTCGTTTTTGCCGATACCAACGGAAAAATCGGTCACCGTGTTGTGGGTAAAGCCTTTCGTACGCCTGAGAAGCATCCCCATGGTCTTTCAACAGGAACACTAGCGGATGTGCGCCAGCCAAGTTTTCTCACACCGGAAGAAATGCCTCATGTCCTGGCTCCAAAACGGGGGTGGGTCGCCACCGCTAACAACCGTCACTGGCCAAGCGATTCAGCTTTCTACGGTGGCCGCGGTTACTCCGCCGGATTCCGTGCCATGCGCATTGAAGAGATGCTCACCGCTGACAAGCACGATGTAGAAAGTTTCCGTCGTTTGCAGTGTGACGATGTGGCCGCTGATGCGCGCTTCCTCTCACCGATGATTTTGAAAGCGATGGAAGGTGCGACCCTAACGGATGCGCAAAAAACATGGCTGGAAGATCTGGCGCGCTGGAATCAAGTGGCGAGCTTGGATTGCAAAGTGTGCCCGATCTATCGCCGCACGCTCGATTTGAGCTACGAGAAATTGCAAGTCGCCGAGATTGGCTTCTGGCGCTTAGGTGTTGAAAATCATCCCGACTGGATTAAGGCCACTCGTGAGGCCTTCAATGAGGCGACTCGTGATTTGGCCGGCAAAGAGTGGCGGGATGTGCATTTGAATTCATTCGAACATCTTTCCGGTCGCAAAGACTGGGTCTATTCACCGGAGATTCCTACTCGTGGTGATAAACACTCAGTAGACCCGGGGACAGTGAAGTGGAACGCCGATCGCAAGATTTTTGAGCACACCGCTGGCGCTTCTGAGCGTCTGATCGTCGTCATGGAGCAAATGCCTGAGGTGTGGCTGGGTCTTCCGGGATTGAACTCGCGCTATGACCAAAAAGAAGGCCTCAATCCTTGGCAGGCGTGGGCGGATTGCCGTCAAGAGCGCGTCGAGTGGCCCATTTCATGGGAAGATAAAAAGCTGGAAAAAGTCGAAATCGAGCTCTAGCCAAGGCCGGCACGGCCCTTGCTCCTTAGTACGGTATAAACCGAACTGTGGTCCGGATTTTAGGCCTTTGGCCTCGCCGGATCTGTCTAAGGAGTCGACATGCGTCGTCTAGTTGCGAGTACCTTGGCCCTGGCCCTCTTCCTTCCTACTTTAGCTGAAGCGGCTAAAACGAAGCTCGTGAGGGTGAAAATTTCGCCTGATTTGCAGGGACAGCTGCAGGGTAAATTCGAGCTCACCAAGGGACTCTTTCCAAAGACATTCCATACGATTGATTTGGCCACACTCGTCCCGGGTGAAAACGTCATCACGCTTAAGAAAGCCGAGGATGTCAAAGGTATAAAAACCGATTTGCGTCTCATCTCTAAGGCCAATCTTCGTGAAGAAGAGTCGGAAGCTTTCCGTGTGAAGGGCACCATCAAGCCAGGTGATGGCTTTGGTGGACACGAACTCAATGTTGAGACTGAAAAATTCGAAGCTAAGATTGATTGCTCGAACGTGTTTCGCTCATCGAAGCAGGGCGATTTGCTCGAGATCGATATCACGTCGTTAAGAAACCTCGCCGACTGTGGCGGTAAAGACAGCGCCGAATATTCACCTTATGGTGTCGGACGTCGCAGTATTGATGACGGCAGTAACTGGTTCAGCATGGCGGATGATGAGCGCATGGGCCGCGAGTATGCGGTGTCGTTCATTAAAGAGAACGGCGACAAGATTCTGCCGATCGACCATCCCACAACTGTTTACATGCAAGAGAAGATGGATCTGATTGCACGCAATTCAGATATGCCGAACTTGCGCCCGAAAGTGCGCGTGATCAATGCAGATGTCTTGAATGCGTTTGCGTTGCCAGGTGGTTATGTGTTTGTCTTCCGCGGCTTGATGGAAAAATCACCTTCGGAGTCAGCTCTCATGGGTGTGCTTGGTCATGAGTGGGCGCACGTGACGGCCCGTCACGGTACGCGTGGCATGACTCGCACATTGAAAACTCTCACGGCCGCTGTGACGGTGATGTTGATCACACAGGTGTGGGCATCTGTGACTGAAGATAAAGTAAAACAAATTATTTTGCCGATGATTGGTGTCGGTACGTTGATTGGGGCCCAGTTGCGTTTGCTTAGCAAGGGCCGTGAGCAAGAGATGGAAGCCGATCGCATTGGCTCACAGTACTCATTGCTGGCCGGTTACCATCCGCGCGGCATTGGCGATATGTTTGAGGTGTTCCATAAAGAAGCGGGCGGTGGTTCTTCGACGTCATTGGAAAAAATTCTTTCAAGCCATCCGGATCATATGACTCGTGTCGAGCGCAACCATGTGTTGAGTTCG
>JBEIPE010000022.1:0-17656 GCA_040377215.1 Halobacteriovoraceae bacterium | reverse complement strand
GTTTGGTATTCCTCGATCGCACGGAACGGTACCCAGATGTAGTAGACAACAAAGATCCCCAAGATCATGTGGGAAAGCTTGAACCACCAGCCGGGACCGACGAAACAGAGATAGCCAAAAGCGAATGTTCCCAACATCAAGGTGATGGTGATCAACAAACCCTTTGTCGGTTGTACGCGTGAGATGAAAAACGAAAGAATAACTGCGATCAAGACAGAGAGAATTTGTGTCAACACATCCGGAACTGGCGAAAGTGTTCGCCCTTTTGCCAAGGCTTGAATGATGTTGGCATGAATGCTGAGTTTTGGGCCCTTGGCCTCTTCTTTATTAAACGGTGTGAGCGCAAAGTCGTCCGGATTAGAAATGTACTGCGTTCCCACGAGAACAAGTTTGTCTTTAAAGAAACCCTCTGGATAGTTCCCTGTCACTACACGGTGATACGGTATCGTCGTGTAGCTTTCGGTATCCGTGGGTGATTGCGCGTATTTAAAGAGTGCAAAGGTTGCATCAGCTTCTGCGTTGTAAGCCGAACCAGGAAAGGAGTTGGCATCAAGCTTCTCTTCACCTCTTGATTCACGCCATTTATTGGCAATCCAAAGATGGAAAGAATCCTCACCTGAAATATTGAGGGACGCTCGTCGGATCACAGAGTCCCGAGCGAAGACTTGGTTGTCTTGATACAGAAAAGCCGTTGAATAACCTAGCGGACGCAAATCCTCGACGGGAAGAACTTCGCCGAACATCATTTCAAACTTAGTACCGAAACGAAAAAAACCTTTCTTGTTTTTTTGATAATCCAACACTTCCTGCCGAAGCTCGCCCATGTAGCGCTGCTCTACCAATGAGTCCGGCTCACTTTCCAGTGGAACTAAGTAGCCCACACCCACCGGGCCATCTGCTAAGACTTTCTGAAGGAAACGATGATGACTGGCATAGGTGTAGGGGTAGGTTTCGCCTAGAAACTGATCGCTCTCTTCATCCATGACGACCATCACCATGGGAGCCTTTTCCCGTTGGAAATAATCGAAGCGCACCCACAGGTCGTAGAAAATGGCATCAAGTGAGAAAAACGAGTACTGAATAAGAATCAGAATGAAGACGACAGTGAAGAATAACGGATAGAGGCTCGAGTATTCGAGCTGGCGAATTTTCTTAAGCATTCACAACCTCCTGATTCACTCCGCGGAGTAAATCAAGTGGATGGGTCGCACTCTCGATGGCAAGGATCATTTGCTGAGCCGAGGTGTGATTGGCGGCATAGAACCTAAAGTTCATCAGACGAGAGGTAGAATTCTCGAGACGAGGTTGATCAAGACGCGCGTTGAGTTCAATCAAGCGCGAGTTCTCCCAAGGGAACAGACCTAGCTTCTTTAAAAAGTTTTTCCAAATGCCGACGGGATGAACAATGCGAAAAACGAGACTGGCAAAGGGACCAACCAAAAACTGCACAATCCAACTTGGTGACTGTGAGGTTTGACGGCGCATACTTAAAATCTTAAGGGCGGGAGCCCAGAGGATCGCGAGCAAGAGAAGCGAAAGTGTGTGACGACGAACCATCCCCTCATGAGATTGCAAGGCCAAGGCGAAAAACAGTGCTTCGAGTTCGTTCTCGGCGGCCTGTTCTAAAATTTTTCTCTCCACCAAAAACGTAAGACGATCTTGTGAAGCGAGCGCGTAGGCACGATGAAAGAAACCGCTGTAACTATAGATTCGTGGTGCGGGAATTTTAAATTTGTAGGCCTGAGCGCGGGCCACGCGATAAGCGGCCGGATGATCGGTCTCAATTGTCTCGCGGGCCTGAAAGTAGTGAAGCAGGAACTTATCAGGATAGAGGTTAAGCAGGGCCCAGATGAATGTAGTGACCGCTCCCAATGTAATCGCCAGACCCAGGGGCAAAAAAGCCCAATAGAGGGCCCAGGCGAGTCCTAAAAAAACCATGAAAAAAAGCCTGGCAAGCATGGGGAAATGTCCTGTTTTAAACTGCTTAACCCAGTTTACCCGGGGTCTCCGTGGGGCGCATTTACTTTCTTACACGAGGGGGGCTTTCCCATGGACTTAAATTTGGACCCGAGTTATAAGTCCCCGCACCTGAACCCTGGAGATTACCTGAAGAAAAAACAGGTAAATCATTGCAGCGCAACATGGAACCTAAAGACGAGGATATGCGCGAAGCCCAAGAGGCTTTGTGTGAATGGGAGAAGTCCCCCTTGGCCGAGGAGACCTTGATTTGTGAGTGTTACTGCGTAAGTGTGCTGGATATAAAGCAAACTTGTTCAGAAACGCGCTCCGTAGATGTGGAGTTGTTGCGCCAGACGTTTGGAATGGGCACGGGCTGCGGTCAGTGCTTGAGAGATATTGCGAATTGGAAGAATTTGGTTTTTTGATATTTCGTTACCAGGAGTAAGCCATGGCGTTCGATCGTCTTTTGTTTGGAACCGCAGGGGTCCCGAACAGTACTGCGAAAAAGAACAATCCCGTTGAAGGGGTTAAGCGTATTCATGAACTAAGTTTGGACTGCATGCAGCTCGAATTTGCTCACGGCGTACGTATGAAAGAAGAAGTTTCATCAGCTCTTCGTAAGGTTTCTTACGAATTGGGAGTGCCTCTTACTTCTCACGGTCCGTACTACATCAACTTGAATGCTCGTGAGCAAGACAAAATTGACTCATCAGTAGAGCGCATCATTCAAACTGCAAAGATCTCTGATCTTTGTGGCGCAGAAAGCATGACGTTCCACGCAGCTTTCTACATGAAAGACTCGCCGTATGATGTGTTTGATTTGGTTGAGAAGAGCTTGAACGTGATCGAAGAGCGCTTGTCACGTCTTGATATCGAAATCGAATTGCGCCCAGAGCTTACGGGCAAGACATCTCAGTTCGGTTCTTTGGAAGAGTTGATTTCTCTTTCTAAGAGTGTTGGTAGCTGCAAGCCTTGTATGGACTTCTCTCACTTGTTCGCAAGAACTGGTGACGTGAACAACTACGACGGTTTCTGCCGCGTGCTTGAGACATTGAAGACTGAATTAGGCCCAAATACTTTGAAAGAGATGCACATCCACATCTCTGGTATCTCAAGTAACTCTAAGGGTGACTTGAAGCACTTGAACCTTGAGAAATCAAAGTTCAACTGGAAAGACCTCATGAAAGCGTTGAAAGACATGGACGCTCGTGGATACGTCGTGTGCAACAGTCCTAACTTGGAAGTTGATGCGCAGATGTTGAAGCAATACTACACAGCACTGTAGAAATAAAAAGCCCCTCGAAAGAGGGGCTTTTTCGTTAAGCCGCTTTTTTAAATTCTTCTGAGCTACTAAATAAACTTCTTAGCTGCTCAACATCCACTCTTTCTTCTTCGTTATTCCAAAAAATAAGCCAAGGCTTCTCATCTTCCGATTGCATCACGAAGAGATGAGTAAACTTCATGTTCACGATTGATCCACAGACCTGCACAAAAGCATGTCCGTGAACTACGTCACCATTTGAGTGGGTCCAACCTTGCAGCGGCGAGTGCCCCATAGGTAAATCAAGTGTGTGGCCATGAATATGAAATTGAGCAAACGCATAGGAAGTCCAAGAACCTTCAAACGCCATCACGGGAAGTTTTGCGAGACCACGTCGTAGACGAAAATCCTGCTCAGGATGTGAGCTCGATACACGTGCGACAGCATCTTCGCTCTCGAATGTTTCGGCCATCATACGCGTGATAAATGGATCTTGAGTCATGACTTCCTCCGAGATTCGTTTCGGAGGAAGCCGTCAGGAAATTAAGGAGTTACTTCAATGGTCTCGCTAGTCTCATGGTAGGTCTTGATGTTGCTGACATCAGCAATAAGCCACTTACCTTCAACCCAGATAATCTCGGCGATCTTTTTTACTTCTGAGACCCACGCTTTTTTATCGTTGGTAGTCTCGTGATACCCGAGTGAATAGGTCACGTAACAGCGTTTCTCTTGGCATGACTTAGATATGATTTTGAAAGTGTCCCGTTTGTACTTACGAAGATCAGAAAACAGCGTGAACTCTTCATCCGACATTGATTCAACTGAGACACGCATCTTGCCCGTTGTACGTTCCACAACGAAGTCACGATCGACCACTTTTTCTAGACGGGCATTTGTGAAATCGCGCAAAGCGCCCTCTGGCGAATCACCACGATCAAAGCAACCAACCAAAAGAAAAGCTAAAAGAAAATACTTCATTCCATTACCTCAAGAGATGCGGAGTCCAACCTAAATCATTAAAAAGTTCAACCAGCGAGGTCCATGAACGTTTATCTGAAATAGGGTCTTTATCCCATTCTAACCCGATTCCTTTTCCATCCATAGTCACAGTTACGACGGAGCCTTTTGCCCCAAACTTTTCTCCCTCGATGACGAGTTCGAGTTGCGCTTTTTTAGCCGAGTCTGACCAAGGTTCTTCTAAGTAGACGAAAGCTCCCTCTGAGTCCCAATTTGTTAAATAGCCTCTCAGAGCGCTCTCTCCGACTTGCAGAACAAGGGGAATCCGGTGGGCCATCGGTGGATGAAGATCGTCATTCTTGAAGTTTGGCGAAAAAACGGCGCGGGTGAATGTCCACGTCAGAAGTTGATAGAAGGCGTAGGCCATACACACATAGATGAAGAGGACGATCATCAGAACTTTATTGAAGTTCAAAAAGAGCCCTTCCAGGCTACGGAAAACAACCAAAGCACAGAACATCGCAAACGCCACACGCGAGTTGGCCTGATGGCGCATAATCATCCAACAGGCCGGCAAAGATCCAATCCAGATAGGCCACTCATCGATGGCCGTCTTTTTCAAAAAGACGACGTTCATGAAAGGAAGACTGGACTGAAGTGAGCGCTGGAGAATCAGAAAAAGAAACGAGAGCACGACGAATAGTAGCGTATTTCGGGCGGTAGGATGAAAGGTCCAGACTTTCAAATTTTGCATGTGGGCCTTATTCTATAACAGTATGAAGACTTTAGAAATCGCCTCTATCTGTGTGTCCTGTGACAATTGTAGATTAGCTTGTCCAGAAAGGGCCATTGTTACCAATGGTAAAGAGTACTATATCGAAAACTGGAGCTGCACACTTTGTGGGCTCTGCATTGAAGTTTGCCCTATCGACTGCATCAAAGAAGTAACTTCGCCTCAATCTAAATACTGAACCTCTGCCTGGTACACCAACACCGGTCTGGTGCCCTCTTCAATTGATACCCCACTGAGGATGACGCCAGCTGGATGACGCAATGATGGCACTGCTTTTCCTAAATTGATTAGGCCCGGAACTGAGCATCCGTAGGACTGCTTGAGCTTATCCAGTTTCGTGCTTATGAAACTTCCTTCCTCCAGAAGAAAAGACACAAATTCATCCACGTGATCTTCTGCAACGGCCTTCACAATTCCCTGCATGGAGGCATAATATCTAGCGGCCGTACCAAAATCCCAATAACGCCCTTTGCGCAATGGTGCCGTCATAACTTTTTTTGTTGCTGGTGCCACGCTTGTGAAAAAAGCCGAGGGACCAACCGAGCGATCTAACCGATCAAGGCGAATGAGTGCATTGCCTGAGTAGGTTTCGATTTCTACGTCGCGAGGAATTTGTACGTTGGGGATGACGCCCATGAAGCGGCGATCACTATCCAACTTTAGTTGGTTGTAACCTTGCGAGCTATTCACCGCCAAGGTGAACAACAATGCATCCCAGTCACCGGCGGCTGCTTTCCACGTTTCAATTTCTTTTGAGGTAAACCACAAGAATTGATCAGAGTTCAGAATTAACAGTTCACCTTGATAGTTTATGTGCGGCTGAGAAGCCAAGTTATGAATACCGCCACCGATATCGAGAATCTCGGGTTTTTCTACGAGCCACTTCACATCTTTAAACGTTTCTCTCGTTTTCGCATGAGCCAGAATGTCGTCAGCTTGGTGATGAAGATTGATATAGATTTCTTCGCAGCCCAACTTGCGCGCAAAACGAACTTGCAGCTCAAGGAGACTCATTTCAAAAACTGGCCAGATCACTTTCGGGAGCCGTTTCCCAATAGAACCCATACGAGTTCCAAAGCCGGCCGCAAGAACTAAGCAGCGACGCTTAGCTGGCATAATAGATTCCAAACAACTGCTGACGGAGCTTCTGGTAACGTGGACGCGACATTAGTGTGCAGCGAATTTTCTCCATCGCGTAGCCGATATACTTCAAGTAACGCGCATCTTGGCGAGTGGCATAGATATAAGAAAAACTCCCAACCGCCTTGAAGACACGCTGAAGAAGCATGTCATCATAGAATTCGCAGAATGTTTCCCAGTTTCCTTGCCCATGTGAACTCGCTGGAAGTTGCTCGAAGTAGAGGCGCTTCAAACGCTCATGGTTTTCTGGCGAAATTTGGTAATAGCAGTCTTCTAACAGAGAGACGAGATCGTATTGTGGAATGCCCCAGCGAGCATCTTGGAAATCGATAAAGATCAATTCGTCGCCCTTCACCATAATATTGCGAGAGTGGAAATCACGATGAGTGAGCACCATGGGTTGCTTCGCAAGGCGCTGGCAAATTGTGTCGAATTCCCCACGAACTAAGGCGATACCTTCTTCATCTGTGTACTTAAGAAAATGACCAAAGAAGAATTTGAACGTGAAGTCCATTTCTTGCATGTATTTTTCATGATCGAACGCGAGTGTGAATAGTCCGCTGCTTTCAATCGATGCTCGCGGGAGACGATGAAGCGTGAGAAGTTGCTCGACCACTTTTTGATAAAGCCTCATCTCTTCTTTTGGATCAGAAATTCGCGCAAGGTGAGTGAGAAAAGTCACATCCCCAAGATCCTCTTCGAGAATGTAGCCACGTGACAACTGAGCATCGAGTACATCGGGAACACGCACTCCAGCTTTCTTCAAAAACTCTTGCTTGCTGACAAAGGCGTGAGGAACAGACATGTCTGTCTGTGGATTATCCAAACACACAACATAAGACGTTTTCTCTGTGAATAGACGGTAGTAACGACGAGTAGAAGCATCACCCGCAAGCTTGTCTACCAAATCGAGTTTCTCCTTGGTGGCAAAGCCCTTCTCTTGCGACTGCCCAAAGAGCTCTTCAATAAAAAAACGTTCTGCTTGTTCGGGCTTCATACGCTCTTGTCCTTAACAAAAAATAGAAATTGGTAGAACTCTTTGGAAGATTCGCGTCGAGCAAAGGCACGCTCATCTTCTGTCTTCGCTCTTCTTATCATAAAAGCTTTAAACATGGCCTCTTCTCTCGAAATACTACTCGCATCACCAATTAAGGGAATGAAGTCGGCAGTATTTCGGTTCATCGTCTGAAGCCATGACAGATAATACTCCCCGTCGAAGCCCGCACGGCGCACAGAGTGGTAAGCCCACTTATGAATCTCTACCTTGTCATCGACATCAATACGATTGAGACCTAGCACTCGCTCAATAGGAAGATAGCCCACAGGGACAATAAGAAAACGATTGTAGAGCTGCTTTTCACTTCTCACGAGCTCATAGCTAAGAATTGAGGCGAGTACGGCTTCGTGTTTAACATATTTATTAAGGAGCGCAGACGAGAGAAAGATAACACGCCCGGGTAATGAAAAATGAAAGGGAACGGCATGTTTCACAATGTGTAACTGAGGGCGGACCCCCTCTGAAAAAAATAGTTCATTGTTCTCTAAGATGACGAGAGCAAGATTCTCTAAATACTCTTTAGCT
This sequence comes from Halobacteriovoraceae bacterium, assembly GCA_040377215.1. Classification (GTDB taxonomy): domain Bacteria; phylum Bdellovibrionota; class Bacteriovoracia; order Bacteriovoracales; family Bacteriovoracaceae; genus UBA6144. The sequence goes on along the minus strand of JBEIPE010000022.1, from coordinate 9,964 downwards.
TTCCCCATGAGTTTCAACTCAGTCGTCGAATCCGAACTCAAATACATCTGACCAAGAGAAGCAATGTGATGGGTGTAGTCTGAGGCTTCATAGGCGTGCCAGCCCTTCATCAGGTTATTTTCTTCCGTCTTACCAAAATACGGAATATTGACCTGGGCGCAGGAAGCTAAAGATATGAGCAGAATGATAAATGAAGCTTTCATCAGAAAAAGGGGACCTTGCGGTCCCCTCTAAAAACTAGAGTTCGAGATTGGTTGAAGTCGCAGCCACTTTGCCAAGTTCAGGCCAGTAGATGGTAAAACCTGCAAAGATACGGTTGGGGTCTTTAATCAATGGACGGTTATTTTCCCAGATGTTTTTCCATTTCTTGGCCGTGCCATAAACACTTCCAGAGATTCCACCCAAGGTATCACCTGTGCGGATCAGGTAAGGGTTACCTTGTGGACTCCATTCAAATGATTGTGATGGAAGAGCGTAAGAAATTTTTGTGCCCGCGAAAACTAAACCGTTCTTCAGCTTGCCAGCATTACGACGAGAGAGGTCTCTCCACTGATCGTAATCACCGTAGAGCTTGAAGGCGATCATCATGAGTGTTTCGTTCTTCTGAACGATGTACTCGCCTTCGCCATCTCCCAACGTCACGGCCGTAGCTGTGTTGTTCGTAATCACCGGGGCCGATTCTTCGAGAGAAGGTGCTGCATCTTCCAGCGGCATATCGATCGCGCTGGTATCGCTTGCAATTGCATCAGCAGGTGTTTCTGTTAGAGGATCATTCTCTGCGAATTCGCTGGCATCAGCGTCCGAGAGTTCAATTTGAGGTGTATCTTGCGACACGCTTTTCGCAGACTTCGTGCGTGAGCAACCGGTCATTACGAGGGCAAGCAAGAGCGTCCATGCTAGAGTTTTCATCACCACTCCTTGATGATTGGCGTACATATAATCTTTTTTGATTATAACGCCTTACATAGAAAGTGGTGAAAAACTTTCGGTGCTGCTAAAAAGTGAAAAACATATCTTTTTGGTCGATTGAATTTCCGATTCTTTCTACCAAGCGATTGAAGTGCTCTTCATTCTCAAGAAAGTCCAACTCGTCGGTATCGACGATGAGGGATTTCCCAAGATCATAACGTGAATACCAGTCGTCGTAGTACTTGTTCAGACGAGTAAGGTAATCCACAGGAATCGCCTGCTCATAGTCACGACCCCGTTGCTGAATGCGCTCCAGGAGCTTCGGAATAGAACGGCGTAAGAAGATCATGAGCGTTGGCGGGCTCAAATAAGGAGTCATGGTGTCGTAGAGGGTGCGGTAGTTTTGGTAATCGCGCTCATCAAGCGTACCTTGATCATAAAGAGCACGAGCAAAAATATTGGCATCTTCGTAAATCGAACGGTCCTGCACACAAGAAGCAGCGGAGGCTTCGATAAACTTATGGGTATTAAAACGGTGATTCAAAAAATAGACCTGCAACGGGAATGACCAACGGGCCATGTCTCCGTAGAAGTCTTTAAGATAAGGATTATCTTGAACTGACTCGAAGTGGGGCTTCCAGCCGAGGCGCTCAGAAAGTTTTTTTGTGAGCGTGGTTTTTCCACAACCAATATTTCCCGCGATCACAACAAACAAGCTGTTGCTGTTGGTAAGCTGTTGGAAGGCCAAATCGGCCATGAGGGGCTCCTGAAGAAGTAGTTAGCCAGGTTAACCCGAGCCAAGGGAGAAATCTTGACTCGCCTGCTCGGAAGAATTCACCCTGTTTACGGCACCGTTTCACTCATATAAGCTATTTTCATGGGTTGGCCACGTCTCAACATTTTCCTCTTAACCTTACTTTTTCTCACTAATGTGAGTTTCGCTCAAACGCTCGTGGAGGAGGCGAAAGCCCCCCTGTCGGCCGAGACGCAAGAGGGTGTTTTCGTAGAAACAATAAAAATTATTTCCGCCTCGAAAAAGATTTTTATTCTCTCGAATAACAACCAGCAACTCGGGCAAGGCGACTTCATTTCCTTAGCTTTGGACAACAAACTGGCTGCTCGAGCTGTCGTCGCCAAAAATTATGATGCCCAAACCGGCATCAAAATTCTCAAAATCTACTCACTATCGCAGTGGGCACGTCTTCGTAAGGGCCAAGAGGTTCAAGTCATCCGTGGTGACGATTCAATGTTTGGCAAAAAAGTTGTTGAGCAGAAAGTCACACCTACTGAAGAAGCGCCTAAGATCAAATCAGAAGAAGATCTTTTTAATGACCGTGTCACTTTAGACGACGGCGAGTTTGATGACGGCTCTAAACGCCATATCAAACCAGACAACGTCGTTTCTGTTGGCCTTGGCTTCTTGAGTGCTAAAGATCTCAACAACGAAGAAGCACGCGCGACTCAATTTTCGGGTTCGTGGGCCTACCAGTTTACGGATAACTGGTTTGGTGAATTTACCTACGCACGCTCTCAGCTTGAGGATTATCCGGCCAAAGGCGCGCAGACCTTGGTGAACAATGTGGTTGGTCGTTTGAAGTATAATTTCAAAGCTCCCCTCTACTCTTTCATCATGCCGTACATTGGATTTCAGTCTCAAACTGTTTCCAGTAATGCCGGCAAGACGGGTGTGGCAGCAACCGATGCAGCGGAACTAGAAGTCGTTGATGAACTCAAAAAGACCGGTCCTGTTTTTGGTGTAACTATTTTGCGCAGACTTGTGCCGGGCTGGTTTTTGAAAGGTGATCTTGGCACGGATGTTTTGAATCTAGGTGTCGCCATTGAATTCTAAATTTTTCTGGTTGGTTCTCGTCGTACTCTTGGGTTGTGGTGTGAAAGGAGCTCCTGTTGCACCTTCGGACTCCAGCATTCCTTCAATCGAAGAAGACCATCCAGATCTTCAGCTCAAGCCTGGAACCATCTATCCCAATAAAGCTCCTTAGAGCATGTCCCTCATTATTGCGACAGGCTCAAATCTAGGTCAGCGACTTGAAAATCTTGCATGGGCAAAAGAACGCTTAGCGCAAGAATGGAAACTCATTGCTGTCAGCCGAGTGTATGCATCAGCAGCAGTGGACTACGCCGATCAGCCAGAGTTCGTTAATCAAGTTCTTCAGTTCGCACTGCCCTGGGAATCACCGGAAGCTGTGATGCAAAAACTACTCGCTATCGAGCTAGAGGCCGGGCGCGTAAGAGATATCAGCCGAGGGCCTCGTACACTCGACATTGATATCGTTTTTTGGGGACTGGAAACAGTGCGCACCCCGTCGCTCGTCGTGCCGCATCCTCGTTGGCGGGAAAGAAGTTTCGTCGTTAGACCATTGTCGGAATTACCTTTCTTCCACGCAGTGGAAAAATGTTTTACAATTCCTACGTCTTTCGAAATCGAAGCCTCCCCCCTCTGAAAGGATTCAGCATGGACTTTGCTATTAGTCCGGAACAAAAAGAAATCCAAGAGCTCGCGCTCAAGTTCGCGCGCAATGAAATGATTCCTGTTGCTCAGGAGATGGACGAGCACGGTACATTTCCTATGGATATCTTTAAGAAGGCGTGGGAACTCGGCTTGTGTAACACCTGCATTCCAGCTGAATACGGTGGCACAGGTTTTACATCGCTTGATGGTGTGATCATTTCTGAAGCCCTCGCTTACGGCTGCATGGGTATGAACACATCCTTCATGGCCAACGACCTCGCTCTACTTCCGATTGTTATCGGCGGCACAGATGCACAGAAGAAAAAATTCCTCACGCCTTTCACTGAAAAATTTCAAATCGCATCCTTCTGTCTCACGGAACCAGGGAACGGCTCTGATGCTGCTGGATTAAAAACAACCATCAAAGATGGTGGTGACCATTGGATCATCAACGGCGAGAAGATGTGGATCACCAATGCCGGCCATGCGGATCTCTTTGTGGTCTACGGCACAGTGGATACAGCGCTCAAGCACAAAGGAATTTGTGCCGTTGTCGTTGAAGGTAAAACTCCTGGCATCGAGCTCGGTAAAAAAGAAGACAAGATGGGCCATCGCTCATCCGACACTCGCGGTGTCCGCTTTAATAACGTGAAGGTTCCCAAAGACAACATGCTCGGTGCTGTTGGCGAAGGCTGGACCATCGCCATGAAGACACTCGATCACTCTCGTCCCCTGGTGGCATCTTCTGCACTAGGTGGTGCTTGGCACGCCCTAGATCTCAGTATCAATTACGCCAAAGAACGCGTTCAGTTTGGCGTGACGATTTCTAAGCACCAAGCGGTGCAATTCATGATCGCTGAAATGGCCATGAAGGTAGAAGCCGCCCGCTTGCTCGTCTACAAGGCTGCCTGGATGTGTGATCAGCACATGAAGAACACAGAGGTCGCCTCCTACGCTAAAGCTTTTGCGGCTGACTCATGCATGCAAATCACAACAGATGCCGTCCAAATTTATGGTGGCTATGGTTATAGTAAAGAATATCCCGTTGAAAAACTCATGCGCGACGCCAAGCTCATTCAGATCTACGAGGGCACCTCACAGATCCAACGCCTCGTCATCGCTCGTGAAGTTTTGAAATAATCGCTGGTAAAGGAGCTCGTATGAATATTTTTGTTTGCGTAAAACAGGTTCCGGACACGGAAACCAAAGTGACACCGAATGCTGATGGTTCATTCATTGAAACATCTTCAATTAAATGGATCATGAATCCTTATGATGAGTTTGCTGTTGAGCAGGCGCTTCTCATTAAGCAAGCTAATCCAGCTGCTAACGTCACCGTTGTGCGCGTGGGTTCAGTGAAAGATACTGAAGCCTTGCGTACGGCCATGGCGATGGGCGCTGATGACGGCATCCTCGTTGAAGCTGGCGACAATCTCGATTCCTTCAGTATCGCCAAAGCTCTTAAAGGTGCGATTGAAAAATCAGGCAAGACTGCTGATCTCGTATTTGCTGGCAAACAAGCGATCGATGATGATTGCTTGCAGGTTCCACAAATTCTTGCACAAATGCTGAATCTTCCTTCTGTCGCTGTCGTCGTTGGCTTCGAGCTCAACGGTACAGCTGTCAAAGCAAAGCGCGAAGTTGAAGGCGGAGCCTTGGAAGTTTACGAAGTCGCCACTCCATGTGTGATCGCATGTAACAAGGGATTGAACACTCCACGTTACGCTTCACTCCCGGGCATTATGAAGGCCAAGAAAAAACCATTGGCACAACATTCACTCGCTGACGTTGGTGTAAGTGATGCCGACCGCCGCGTGAAATATTCAGGCTTCCGTTTGCCGCCAGAAAAACCAGCAGGCAAAAAATATGATGCGACTGATGCAGGCAAGCAGCGCGACGTCGTCGCTCAGGTTGTTGGCCTCTTACGTACTGAAGCTAAAATTATCTAAGTAGAAGAAGGAACACGATTATGGCGAACGTATTAGTATTCACAGAAACAAACGACGGCAAAGTTAAGCCAGTCACTCTCGAAATTCTCGGCAAGCTCACAGGTAATACTGCTGACGTTGCTGTCATTGGCGATCTCGCTGCTGACCAAGTGCAAATCCTTGCTCAGCACGGTGCGGCCAATGTTCACAAACTCAAAGGCGCGGGCCTTGAGAAATATTCACCAGAAGGTTACAGCAACGCTCTTTCAAACTTCATCAAGTCAAAGAGCTACGACTATGTCTTCGCTGGTGCGACTTCTACCGGAAAAGACTTGATCCCACGTCTAGCTGCTGTCTTCGGCGCTGGTTGTGCTTCAGACTGTACAAACTTCGTTTTCGAAGGTGGCGCATTCGCAGGAACGCGCCCATTGTTCGCAGGTAAGTGCTTGGCGAAAGTTGAACTCACTGGTCCGAAACCTCACTTCGTCACTGTTCGCCCGAACGCTCTTGGAATGCCAGCTTCTCCAACCGCTGGCGCCGGTGCTGCTGCTGACGTCGCTGCTGACGCTGGCCAGATTCGTGCTGCCATCAAAGAAATCATCAAAGCTGCTTCTACTAAAGTCGATTTGACTGAAGCTAACATCATCGTTTCTGGCGGTCGCGCCATGAAGAACGCTGAGAACTTCAAAATCTTGAATGACCTCGCTGATGTGATCGGTGCCACAGTTGGGGCCTCTCGCGCTGCAGTTGATTCTGGTTTTGCTCCTCATGCTATGCAGGTTGGTCAAACAGGTAAGACTGTTTCTCCATCTCTCTATATCGCTTGCGGTATCTCGGGTGCGATTCAACACTTGGCCGGTATGCGCACATCAAAAGTCATCGTTGCTATCAACACTGATCCAGATGCGCCGATCTTCACAAAAGCCGACTACGGCATCGTGGGTGATTTGTTCCAAGTTGTTCCTGTCATGACAGAAGAGTTCAAAAAGTTACTCGGTAAATAACTGATCGGGGCGCTCGGCCACCTGGGCGCCCCTTTTCTTTCAAGCTCTTATCCGCCCCTCATCTCCGACACATTCACTTACAAAGTCAGAAGATAACAGCGCCCGTCTTTTCCCCTTTCATATTCACAGCGATAGGCTTTCCCGAAGAACACGCTCATTGGTTTTACGGAGGAAACAATGCTCAAAACAACTTTGGCCCTAGGCCTACTCTCTCTTTCTGTTACTGCTTTCGCATCTACATCATTCTTTGCACCACTCGACGTTCAAGCGTTGCACGACAAAGAAGTTGCTCGCGAAGTTAAAGGTGAAGCACCACACTTTGCTGTTCCGCATTCAGTCGCTGTTGATGCTCTCGCGGACAAGTCTTGGAACGAAGTAAACGGTATGATGGTTTGGTCACACCGTGTGACTGCTCCAAGTGCAGTTTCTTTGAACTTCGGTTTCAGCAAATTCGAACTCTCTCCAAACGCACGTTTGGAAATTCGCTCAGCTGACTTCTCTCAAGCCATTCGCCCATTCACTGCTGACGACAACAACGCTGCTCGCGAGCTTTGGACACCAGTGATCATGAGTGACGATGTTGTTATCGAACTCACTGTCCCTGTTTCAGAATTCTCTCAAGTTGAACTTGAACTCGGTACTGTTGGCCAAGGCTTCCGTACTTTCGCTCAGAAAACAGCTAAGTCAGGCTCATGTAACGTCGACGTTGCTTGCTCTGAAGGCAATGACTGGCGCAACGAAATCAATTCTGTAGCAGTAATCGCTCGCGGCGGTTCTACTTTCTGCACTGGCTTCATGGTGAACAACTCTGCTGGCGATCGCACTCCTTTCTTCATGACTGCTGATCACTGCGGTATCAACGCTTCTAACGCTGCATCACTCGTGACTTACTGGAACTACCAAGCAAGCACTTGCGGTGGCGCTCGTAACGGTCAATTGAATCAGTTCAACACGGGTTCACAGTTCCTTGCTGGTTCTAAGAAATCTGACTTCACTCTCGTGAAACTCAACAAACAGCCAGAAGCTGCTTGGGGCGTAACTTACGCAGGATGGGATCGCTCAGGTGTTGATGCTGCTCAAGCCATCGCGATTCACCACCCAGCAACTGACGAGAAGAGCATTTCTTTTGAAAATGATCCAACGACTAACACTCTTTACTTGAAAGAAGAGCTCGTTGCAGACGCAACTCACGTGCGTGTAACTGACTGGGACAAAGGCACAACTGAGCCGGGTTCTTCGGGTTCACCACTCTTCGACCAAGAACACCGTGTAATCGGCCAACTCCATGGCGGTTACGCTTCTTGCACGAGCCAGACATCTGACTGGTACGGCCGCTTTGCTGTAAGCTGGGAAGGCGAAGGCCGTTCAAGCAATCGTCTCAAAGATCACCTCGACTCTGCTAACCGCGGTGTCATGGTTACCGATACTTTGAAATAGTTTTTGAATTGATTGCAAAAGAAAAGGGCCCCGAAAGGGGCCCTTTTTATTTGTGCATTTGTGCATTTGTGCTGATTAAAAAGTCGCGCTGTCGTTAGCAAAGTTAAATCCATAGCCACCTTCCGGCGCTGGAACTTCATTCTGCGCTACATCTGCTTGCTCAACAGGTGCTTCCATAGGTGCAGCTTCGTTACCAAATGATCCTACTGCCATTTGTGATCCGTCATCGTTAGCAATCGCTGCGTATTCAGCAGGAGCTTCTTCGGCTTGAATCGGTTGCTCTACCTGTTCAGCAGCATTGTTTTCAGCCACCTCAGAAGAATTGTTACCCAAGTCTTCATCACCAACCGCTTGGCCAGTGAACTTCAAACGTGTTCCTTCGTGAGGACCATTGGTAAGAGTGACCATATAAGATGTCTTATCCATCTGGTACATCATGCCACTCAGGGTCTGACCGTCGAGATCATACTCAAAGACATTACCCGCCATTTCTGCGACGGAGATCGAGATCGACTCGCCACCAGGCAAACTCACACTCATTGATTCGATAACGCCATTGTTTGAAGATAACGATCCTCCAAACTCACCAGCTTTTGGCGCTTGAGCATATTTTTTTGCGTTAAATACTTCCGCCAACTCCAAGCTGAGTTCTTCTTTGATCGCTGCTTGCGCCGTGGTTTCTGGTGGAGCTTCAATGGCAGCTGTCTCACCAGCGGGAGCTGCGTTACTCACGACAACCTGATCCTGAACCACAGGAGATTTAATAGGCTTTTGAGCGTTACGAAGTTTGATCCATTCACCGTTGTCTGCAAGCTGGCGTCCTGAGGTCATAAGACCATTGAGCTCATCCAGTCGCTTCACGAAGCGAACGTTCTGACTGTCCATAAAGGCATCAGAGTTCACCACAAACGAGTTGTAGGTTCCCATGGCCACAAATGCGAAGGCCAAAAGACCCACTGTGGACTGTTTAAATTGAGACGGCTTCATAAGACACTCCCCTTCATATGCGCTTGATAGAGCAAGGGGGATGCCAAAAAAGGGGGCCTCAGGGGCTAGATAAGCCCCTGTTATTGCTGGTGTTGTGTTGGTGAAATTGACAGAAATTGAGCGGGGTGCCCATAAAATGGACACCCCCTAAACAAAAAAATTACTCTGTCGGAGGGGTGGCGCGGAGGTAGTCAAGGTGACTTGAACGGAAGCGCTTAAGAGCGATGACCACGAGGTCCGCTGGGGCCAGACCTGAGTTTTTTGCCATGAGTTCGACGGCTTCCGCCACGTCTTTTTCAATCTGCACTTTCAACTCTTTGAGTTCGCCCTGATTGTGTTTTTGAGATTTCATGAAAGCCCCTTGTTGAGATGGGGGGATTCTGGCCGTTTTTATAGCAAAAGTCACCGGCCTCAAGAACGCGTTGAAACCACCTGAAGGGCCTCTTTTCGACGCAGGCTGACAAGAGATTCCGTGATTTCGTAATCCAGCAGGGAGCAGTGACGATACAAATCATCGACTTGGCTCCACTCTGTGAGCGTACAGAGTACGGCAAACTCAGCTTCTGTGACCTCTTCATCGGAGTCTAGAAATGATGAACGGGCCAACAGCTTTACGTGAGCAGGTGGACGCAGGTGAGCGACGGCCTGGAATCGCTTGAGTACATCGACGGTTCTGTTTTTGAGAAAACTGTAGGGATAGTGAATCTGACGGTCACTCTCTTCAATGATCTCTGGCTCAACGATAAATTCTTGCGGAACGAGCTGTGCGCCTTCGATGACAATATTGAAAAAAGCTTTGAGACCTTGCACTCCACGATACTGACTGCGAAAGATTTGACCTTCACGCAAAACAACAAGACCTAAAAGCTGATGAGTTGTCCGATCTAATACGTTCACTCGACCAGTGAAACCCACCATGGTCTGTTCATCGAGTACGTTAAGAAGAGGGATATCAAACTCAAGCATGCTTAATTCTATCCTCCGAACAAACGCGAGAAAAGACCTGATTTGGCAGGGTCTTGAGGATGAAACTGTTGTTCGATTTTGGCAGCGACTGCTTGGAAGGCACGCGCGACAGGACGTCCTTCAAAAGAAGGATTGGCCATATAAGGGTTTCCTGAATCCGCAGAAAGTCTCAACTCAACTTCCAACGGGACTTTGCCCAAGAACGGAACGGCAAGTTTCTCAACCGCTTTTTCAACACCAGCTTCGCCGAAGATATGGTGTTC
>JBEIPE010000372.1:0-2577 GCA_040377215.1 Halobacteriovoraceae bacterium | reverse complement strand
TTCGCAGCTTGTTTGGCGGTGGCGATGTTGGTTCCTCATTCGTTGTCTTCCTGGTTGCAGTTCGTCGTCTTCGGTATGGGGTCAATTTTTGCTACCTACGCCTTTCAGATGAAACTGCTTTATCCGTGGCACAAAAAGCTCGCCGCGGTTTCTCTCGAAGGGTTTCTGCGCTCCGCGCTTGCTTATGTTCGTTTGACTTGCGCGTTGCTCGCGCCGTTTTTTATTTTCCAAATTCTTAATGCCACTTTGATTGATCCGCCAGTAGGCCGAATTGATGCGGTTGAGGTTTTGGTTTTCACCATCGGTCGCATCACCGTCTTATCGCTTTTCACCATCGTGTTCTCAGTCATGTTCATGTTGAAGATGATTCCGAACAGTGCCGTAGAAGAAAAAGAACATCTGGAACTCATTCGTAACCGTCTCCGCCAGATCGGTTGGCAAGACGTGCGTTTGCGCTGGATTGATATTCCAGATTTTAACAACGCCTTCGTCGTTGGTTTTAAGTGGTTTGGTTTCTCTAACCAAACCATGTTCATTGGACGTAGTTTGCGTGACCTTCTCACCAAAGACGAACTCGATGCGGTGATTTGTCATGAGCTCGGCCATATGGCGAACGGCCATATGTTGAAACGAATCACGTATGCCTTTGCTTTGCTGATGGGTTTGGTGGTGTCACTCGTCACCTCGCTTGCTGCCAGTATGGTGCTCACGCTAGCTTTTAGTGATGACCCGGCGACAAGTGCTCTTGTTTTCGGTGGCTCACTTTTGGTCACACTTGTTGGCAGTTACATTTTGATCGTGTCTTGGTTGTTTAGAAATTATCGTCGTCAAGAGCATGAAGCCGATGCCTTTGCCGTGATGCAATTGGGTATTCGCCTTGAAGATATGGAGAATGCTCTTCGTAAGGTGGCCCATAAATTCCGCGTCGAAGCGCAGAAGAAGGCCATCTGGAATCCTTTGCGCACTCATCCTGAGATTGAGACTCGTATTGAAAACGTCCGTACCAAGATTTCTCTCGGTGTGGCCTATGATTGGAACCAATCGGCCGTCAGTCGTATGCTGGAAGTGACTTTCCGTGCTGTGAGTCCACGTACTCTGGCAATGAGTTTCACGTTGTTTATTCTGACGGGTCTACTTACTCACACCAACGTGCAACAGAACCGCAATTATCTGGCGATGGTTTCTGAGGGTGACTTAGCGAAGCTAGAAAAGTATGACTGGCATTCTACTTACATCAACTCACGCCAGTACCTCTTGTTTGGTGTGACTCCGTTAGAAGTGGCCGTGCATAAAGACAATCTCCCCGTGGTGAAGTTCCTTATTTCTAAAGGAGCGGACACTGCCAAAGGGTCAGGATTCTCTTCACCGATTGATATCGCGATGGCGCAGAAGAACTGGGACATCCTGGATTATCTTTTGGGTCAAACTTCGGATAGCTGGCTGGAATCAAACTCACCACGGTTATTGAAGATGGCGGTACGTGAAGAATCGGGCAAAGCGCTCGAAACGCTGCTCGTTCATCGTCTTCATTCTTTCCTCTCACCTGAGGAAGTCGTGGCGCTGGTAGATCGAGTCTCGGCACAACGTTCAGAAACGAAGATGTTGGCACTCCAACGCGCAGGCCTCGGCGATGGTATCAAGCGTGCTCCTGCTTCTACTCACAAATAAAAAATAGATTTTAAATTAGATCCAGTTAACATCGAGCTCGAGGCGAGCCTTAACTGTTGTACCGGTAGGTGCCGCTTCAAGGCTGAGTTTGAGCACTTTGCCTTGATCGATAGGGAATTTGAATTTGCTGATGTTCTCGCGCGTGAGCCCCAGATCAATTCCATCTGGGTTTTCACAGTGATCGAAGTCGTACTGCAGGCCCGCGCCTCTCCAGTAACAACTGAATTCTGGTTCATCGTCGAGAATGTTCATATCAAGTCGTACGCGAAGATTAGCGGTTTTCCCGCTAGCCGAAACTACGGCTGGAATAATGACGTTACCATCGCGAACAACCGTATGAATGTCGTCTTTGCGACTTGAGAGGCCGGTCGCGCTCGCTTCAAAAGGGAGAGTTTGGGGAAGGACAACGTCATCGCGACGAACTTCGGAAGTATTTCCGTCTTCAACTTTTTTTCCGCATGAGATCAGCATCGCGAGTAGCGGGCAGATGGGAAAAAGTTTTTTGGTCATTGCTAAGATCATGCGTCCCCTTTCCTTGGGAAGGCCCTACATCTAGGTCCATTGTATCGTGATCTCTTTTTCGGCTGTGTAGGGGGGGACTTGAGAATGTGTAAGTTTCTAGAAACAAACGAATGAGCGGGCAGATTGTGCCGCAAGGCTGAATGAAGTGGGCCGGTTCTCACCGCACTGTGAGGGAATTAGTGTCGGAGTGTCCCCACTTCGCTCGCGAAAGGCATTTCGTACTTTTGATGAGTTAGACTGACTCCCCAAGTTTCTTTCAGAGGGCAACCTTGACACCCGTCAGACCGGTATTACATTGTGTGAGCGCAAACTGAACCAACGTAAATTAATCAACTTAATGCTTCGCGCATTTTAACTGAAGGAGCGTCCCATGACTGTTAAGCCACT
>JBEIPE010000201.1:0-5690 GCA_040377215.1 Halobacteriovoraceae bacterium | reverse complement strand
TAGCTCAGGCGGTCCGCCTCAGGCCAAGCTGGGCCAAAGAAACCCTCAACAACGCCGATTTTAGGCCGGTTTTTCATATAGATATTATAGCCATGATTGAGAAAAACAGACATTGGAGATACGTTCGCGCCCATGAAAAATCTTATGCCTGCCCTCGCCCTTTTGGTGCTTGCCCCTCTAGCCTCTCACGCCGCCGTGCCTCTCTGGGCCCGTCCGACGAATTTTGTAGAAGCTGCGGATGCTCCCACGCCCTCTTTCATGGCGATGCAAACCTATCTGGAAGCAGCTCCAGTGGGTGTCGGCGCTAAGAAAGTTTGGGACCTTCCCGGTGGCAAAGGCGAGAACGTCAAAATCATTGATATCGAAACGGGCTTCAATGAAAACCACGAAGACCTCACTCCTTTTTGGGTGGGCGCTGTTCCGGCCAATAGTGATCACGGCACAGCTGTGATGGGAATTCTCGGTGCTCCCGACAATGGCTACGGCGTGATTGGGATCGCCCATGAAGCGCAAGTTGGTTTTTATGGTTTCATCGCAGGCAATCAAGATGAAGTGGATCAGGTTTATATTGATCAAATCACCCAGGCCATTCGTGAATCGGCCGCGCAACTTGAAGCGGGTGACGTGATGGTGATCGAACAGCATATGATGGGCCCACAAAGTAAAAACTGGACGGCCGTTGAGTACTGGCCGGAAATCTTCGCTGAACTTAAAAAAGTTACCGACAAAGGTATTCACTGTGTGGCCGCGGCCGGCAACGGTTATTCAAATCTTGATCACCCGGACTACAAGGGTGCTTTCGATCTCACGAAACGTGACTCTGGTTGCATCATGGTGGGCGCTGGTGCGAAAGCTGATCGCAACCGCTTAGGCTTTTCGAACTACGGCAGCCGTGTGGATGCTCATGGTTTCGGTGAAGGTGTGACCACTACGGGCTACGGCGTGTTGTTCAATGGCGGCCCCGATCAAACCTACACGTCATCATTCAACGGCACTTCAAGCGCGACACCGATTGTGGCCGGCACTGTGGCCTTGATCAGCTCGATTGCAGAAGCCAATGGTAAGACCATCACGCCGAAGCAGATGCGTGCGGCTTTACGTGCCACGGGAACACCTCAAGGAAGCCGGACCATCACTCAACGTATTGGAAATTTGCCGAACGCTGAGGAGCTTGTAAAAGAGTTAGGTCTTTAGTTCCCATGGCGATCTCTTACCGACGAATCGACTTAGGCAATGAGGCAGAAAAACGCTTTGTTGCCGAAGCTGATTCACGGATTCCTCTCGAGTACGATTCTCATTATTCTTTCGGCCCTGCCTCGATTGATCAGCGAATAAAGTACTACCTCGATTTTAAGGAAGACGATTTTTTTGATGTGGCCCTCGATGGCAGCCGCGTGGTGGGCTTTCATGCTGTTCACATTATTCCTTATCCACCTGATGTGAAGATCGGCAATATCGCCACTCTATGGGTCGATCCTGCCTTTCGACAGCAAGGAATCGCCTCTCAGTTAAAGAGCCGAGCCGAAATGTGGGGGCGCGAGAAGAAACTCGTGTTCTTGCAAACCAACGTTCACACGAACAACAAAAAGATGCTGGCGATCAATCAAGCTGCTGGATTTGAAACGGCCTATATCAACTTGAGAAAGCGACTCTAGTCCGCTTCTTCTTCCGTGTTTTGCGGGAAGTACTCTTCGATGATGATCGGAAGTGCTCCGAAGCACAGCGAAGCCACCAAGGGCCCAATAAAGAGGCCTGGCAACCCAAACATAATCACACCGCCGATAACGGCGAGGAGTCCTACGAAGGGATGAACCGCCACGTCGCCACGAGAAGCGAGGAAAGGGCGAACGATATTATCCGCAAGGCCAGCGACACCGGCGACGATCATCATAGCGATGCCCGCCCCCGTCTGATCATCAAGAAAACAAGAGACCCCTAAGACTGCGGCCACCGGGCCCGCACCGATAATAGGAATGAACGAACAGACAAATGTGATGAAGAAGATGAGAAAAAAATCGCCGATCCCAAGCACCAAAGCGCCGACAGAAACCAATGTGGCCTGCATGATGCCGGTGATGATGTTGGTGAAGAAGACTTCACGGCAGCACAGCTCGAGAGTCTGCACAAACTTTTGACCGTTCGCTTTGCTGAAATAGAAGTAGCGATCAAACAAAGCACGGATGCGTTCTGATTCTTTAAGGAAAGAGTACACCGCAAGAACGGTGATAAAACTCAACATGAACATTTCTGGCAGTTGACTGAAAAACGAAGCGAAGGTTTTTGTGATGAAGCTCCCGACCCCTGCCGCCAAAGAATCGAACTTCGCCTTCGCAAAAGTTTCATCGAGGCCATACAGCGAGCTGAATTTATCGATCAACCCGTAGATGGTGAGTTTCGCTTTGATCGTGAGCTCATTGAAGTCGGCGTGCTCGAGAAGCTCGGTAATCTTTCTTGATCCCCGAATAAAGAAAACGATGGCAGGCGCTAGCACTGCGAGTGCGAGAACAAGACTCATGAGAAGCATGCTGGTTGAGCGCTTGAGCCCTCGCTTCACAAGTTTGTCGACGAAAGGGCTGAGCGCCATGGCCAAGATGCCACCCAGGACAATCGAGAGGACAAACGGCGCTAAAATATAAATGAACAATCCCACCATAATGGCGGCGAACATAATCTTAAAGACGTGTCTAAGAACGTACTTGCGAAGAATGTCTTTCATGTTTCTGTGTTTGTTTTTTCGTTGGCACGTTGATGTTGACGCTCTTGCACAAAATCAGTGATGACGAGGGCCAGAGCTGTCTCCATCGGACTTGTTGATGCCGATGAGCTCTGAGACTTTTTTTCTTCTTCTTTCTCGATTCCAGTGACCTTAAGCCAAGTCTTCTCACGCATGCAGTAGCAGATAGTTCCCAGAGTGATGAGAGTCAGCGCAAGGCTGCCGTAGAACGTGGCCGTGCTGGTGAAACTCCCGTGCAGATCAATGTTCTTAAGCGCATCTTCCAACATCATGCTCACGCCGACACAAAAAAGGGCTAACGCCGCAATGGCGATAAGAGCAATCGTGACCATGTGACGGACGTGATTCACGACGTTCGCTGTGAGCGCTTGAGATTTTTCTGCCAGACCACCGGTTTGGCCAAACTTAAAGGCCATGATCAATTCAAGGATGCGAAAAACTGCGTTCATTAATTTTTCCGATTGAGAAGGCGAGCGACAATATAACCAACACCCGCAGCGATCGCGATGGAAGCAATAGGATGTTCTTTCACAAAATCTTCTACTTCATGCGTCGCTTTGCTGAGTTTTTTTCCGAGCTCTGGGCCGGTCACATAATCAATGACCTCTTGGGCTTCAGGGGGAAGTTTCGTTTTGCTGGTAGACATGGTGGACTCCTATGTCCGACATCTTACGTCAGAATGAGAGACGTCGACTAGCTGCGGCCCTGGCTTTGACGCGCTTCACAGCGTTAGACTGAGTCCCATGAATATCTTCACTCAAGACACCATCAACTCTCGCAAGCAAAGAACAGCGGCGGGCCTTACTCCCCTTCTCAAAAATGACGACTTGGTCATGGTGTTTGCGGGTGAACCCATTCAAAAACCTGGTGGCCACGACCAGACCTACAACTTCCTTCCGCACCCTGATTACTTCTGGTTGACCGGTTCTCGGCGCCCGCTTGGCGTGAGTGTGTTCACCAAAGCTGACGGCTGGATAGATTTTGTGAATCCGATCAGCCGCGATGAATTGGTTTGGGAAGGCGGCGGCACCGTGATTCCGGGACGGCCCGTGAGTGAGCTTGATGGGTGGATAGCGAAGCAAAGCTTCGGCCGGATTTTCTGTTTGGGTCAAATGGGCCAGGCCCATCGTCAAAAACCATCGAATGGAGATGAGTTCCAGCACATCCAGGAAGGCTTCAATCAAGTTCGCCGGATCAAGGACGCCGCAGAAGTCAAACTGATCCGTGATTTGGCGGGCATGGCGAATCATGGTTACGAGCGAGTAAAAAAATTCATTCGTCCGGGTGTGACTGAACGCCAGATTCAACTTGAATACGAGATGGCGGTGCTTTCCGCTGGCTCGGAAAGAATGCCTTACGACTCTATCGTAGGAACAGGAACCAACAGCGCCATTCTCCATGCGATTCCAACCTCACGTGTCGTTAAAGATGGCGACTTGGTCTTGATTGATGCCGGCGCCGACGTGCAGGACTACTGCGTAGATATCACGCGCGTGTTTGCTGCTAACGGCAGCATGAACTCTCAGCAAAAAACCATTTACGATCTTGTGTTGAAGGCTCAACAAGAATCTATCGCTCTTTGCCGTCCTGGGGTGGAGTGGCATGATGTTCACAAAGCTTCAGCGCGTGTATTTGCTGAAGGTCTTAAAGGTTTGAATATCATCAAGGGTGATTCACAAGCTGCGCTGGAAGCAGGAGCGGTTTCCGTGTTTTTCCCTCACGGCGTGGGCCACATGGTGGGCTTGCGTGTACGTGACGTCGGTGGAAAATTCACCAAGGATCCACGTAAGGCTTTCGGTGTACGTGTCCGCGTAGATCTTCCGATGCAACCAGGCTTCTTGATGACCGTTGAACCTGGCCTCTACTTCATTAAAGCTCTCATTGAGGACGCAGATACTCGTACAAAATACGCTGAGTTTATCAATTGGTCTGAAGTGGAGAAATGGCGGGAGTTTGGTGGAATCCGTCTGGAGGATGATATTCATGTCACCCCCCAGGGACCGGAGAATCTAACTAGCGTTGTTTCGAAATAGGCTTCACAAACTTTAGGGTCATGCGATCACTTTCGCCAATGGCGAGATATTTCGCCTTGTCTTTGTCACCTAAGCGCAAGCGCGGTGGCAACGTCCAAACACCATCGGGGTAGTTGGTAGTGTCTTTCGGGTTGGCATTCACCTCTGATTTACCCAACAACTTAAAGCCCGATTTCTCAGCAAACTTAATCACGTCAGCTTCCAGCATGTAGCCGCTCTTCGGATCGTACTTCGTCTTGGTTGAAGCACGGTGCTCAACCACACCCAGGATGCCACCCGGCTTAAGCGCTTTGAAGAAACCATTGAACGCGGCCTGCTTCCCCTCATCTCCTGGCCAGTTGTGAACGTTGCGGAATGTGAGCACGCGGTCCACTGAGTTTTCTTCGGCGACTTCAATCATCAAGGGTGGCTGGAAAGCTGTGATGCGTGTACCCGCAGCGATTTGTGGATTGTTCTTCATCCATTCAACACGCGCTTTGGTGTAACCATTCGGATCGGCCGGTGCTTCTGAAATAATATAAGTCCCTTTTGCGGCCAAGAAAGGAGCGAGGATTTCCGTGTACCAACCACCTGACGGTGCAATTTCGACGACAGACATGTGAGGTTCAATTTCAAAGAACGTGAGTGTCTCGAGTGGATGACGGTAAATATCACGCTTCATATTTTCTGGAGTACGCAAAGGACCCTCAACCGCCTCTTTCAAACTTAGTTGAGGCAGAGCAGGAGTATTTTTGTATGTGCTGCACGCAGTGAGTGCTAGCAAACTGACTGTTAGGCTGAGCAATTTCATCATGAACCTCGTTTTGAAATGATGTACCCATGTATCCTATACGAACATGATTTCTAGGCCATAGACCACAAGCTAGACACTGGCGCTGAGTGAGGTAAAATAGCCTGAGGAGTCTTCTATGAAATGGATTGTT
>JBEIPE010000210.1:0-5377 GCA_040377215.1 Halobacteriovoraceae bacterium | reverse complement strand
CGTCTGCCCTTCATGAAAGGGTGGATTCATCACAACCCAATCGAGTTGTTGAGGTATAGGTTCTTTAGTGACGTCTTGCCAATGAAACTGACATTTTTTAGTAAAAGCTGCCAGATTGATGCGAGCACAGTCTAGAGCGCGTGCTTCCGCTTCTATCAAGTGAACATTTACGACCTCAGGCGATCGATTGAGAACAGTGTGTGAGAGGTAGCCGTAACCGCTACCAATATCTGCGCCTGTGCCAGCAAGCGGCGGCACAACTTCCATCAGAAGTTCTGAGCCTCTATCGATTTTATTCCAACCGAAAATTCCAGGCATGCCGACCAGTTCACTGCCAGGGATTGTCTGTGGCAAAGCGGCTTGTATCCAACTTTGAAAAATGTCTGGATACTGAATATGAGATGGAGTGAGCAAGGCATAGCGGCACTTACTTTTGCTTTCGGCTTCTAATTCAGGGAAAACTTCTTTTAAGTAAGATAAGTAGCCGCGTGCGCCCTGCTCGTTAGAGCATGCAAAGAGTAAACGGCCTTCAGGTTTCAGATTCAGCCATGCGTGAGCAATGTGCGCCAGACTCTCAATGCGTTGGCGGGTAGGAACACAAATGGCCAGGTCATAGGGGCCAGCTGATTGGGTTGGTTGAGTCGATTGTCCTGCGAGTTGGAAGGACTGCACTGTGGGACGGAATGTGTGCCAGACATCAACGTGATGCTCAGAAAGTAGACGCAATACATTCTTCGTTGATGAGCAAAACTCAGGCTGAGGAATCCAAATCGTGCTCTTTGGGCGAGGGGCAGCTTCAGCGCTCAACAAGCGTTCGATAACTGACCAAGTGATGTCGCTCGAATTTTCCATTTATGCCCAGAATTCTAGCGCAAGGTTTCCTGGATTGGGGCTACTAAGTTTTCGTTTCTTTGCTACAATCGGTTCATGCGTAAAACCGTCCTCATATTCGGAGTCAGTTCCTTTCTGGGTTCTAACCTGGTCGAGGCCCTAGGCCAGGACTACCGCATCATTGGCACTTACAACGCTACGCCTGTTCGTGTGCCCGGTATGCTCACTGTTCGCTGTGATGCTCTAAAAAAAGATTCCGTTCAGCGCCTATTGGGATTATTCCGTCCGAACATCACTATTTATGCCGGTGGACTGTCATCTCTGAGCGCCTGTCATGCTAATCCGAAACTTGCTGATGCACTTAACTCGGCAGCACTAACCAACGTCTGCTCATCAGCTGAGCGGGTGGGTTCTAAATTTATCTTTGTCTCTTCAAGTTTCGTGCTGAGTGGTGAAGATGTTGTGTATCACGAAAGTGATACCCCATTTCCTGGAACGAGTTATGGCAGTAGCTTGGCCACGAGTGAATTCTACGTTCAGAAATCATGCCTCAATTATATTATCTTCCGTTCTTGCCCTCTGTACGGTCGTGCCTTCCATCCGACACGACGAAATTGGCTTGAACCTATTGAGACAGCGCTGGCCCAAGGGCAACAAGTTGGCGTTGATGACACCGTTTTTCACGGTCATCTTGATGTGCATATTTTGGCCAAACTTATCAAGTTGGGGATTGAAAAGAATGTGACCAACAGACTTTTCCAAATCACCTCAAAAGATATTATGAGCCGCTACGATTTTGCTCGTCTCTATTGCCAAGTTTTCGGCAAGGACGAGAATCTCATTGTGCGCGCTCAGTGGCCGATGCCGCTCGACAATTCTCAATACAGAAGCAAAGCTCTTGAAAAATATAATTTCCGCATGGATACGAAGAACGCCGAAGAATTCTTCTCGTTGCGCATGCCAACGATAGAGGAATCGCTGAAAGCGACTAAGAAGAGACTAGCGAGCTGAGTTTCTGATGAATTCTGCGAGATAGAAGCGCACGATAGCTTCCACATCTACTTCCTCACCCTGATAGCGCCAAGTGACATGATTGAAAGGACCCACGTGGGCCTTGATTTCATGAATGGTTGGTAGACCCGGTGATTGCTCACCTGGAACGCGTGGAGCGAAGAGGCCACCGCTGTTCGAAAGAAAACCTACACTGATCACATCAGCACCACGACGAGCGACGATGAGCTTGAGTGTGTTGCGGAAAAGCATGAAGTCATTAATGGTATTTGAAATGCGGAAAACTTTAATCATGCGACCTTGATCACGGTTCACACGATACTGATTAAAGAGTGCGACATAAAATTCAAAACGATCTTTGATCTTATTCAAGAAAGCCACAGAGGACTCTTCGAGAACTCGAGCTGGATCTGCTGCATCAGTGAATCTGATATAGCCCGATTCCTCCATGTTGATCTCCTCGAGGGCAAGAGATTCGATCCATGCGTTATCGTATTTTTCATTTTGTGGTGTGATCATAGTTTTAATGATCATCGGCGCGTCACCACACGTCAACTTTTACGGAATTTTATGGTGAATGAGAGAGAAGAAGGATCCGGATGGACGTTGATTCGTTTCGCGCCCCTAAAAACTTAGGTGGGCGCTGTTAGTAATCACTTTAGGCTTCTCACAATCTGCTCTTTTCAGAACAGGCGAGCTTGCACACCGTGACCAGGGACTGCTCCCGATAACTGAATCGTAGGGGCGAAACTTTAATATCCACCCGGACCCAGCTCTTATTCTACTCCCCCTGATTTTGGGGGGCCATGGAAAGCTTTTTCCTGTCTAAGCCATATCGAGGCGATTTCAATGGTTTAGGCCTGTTGCATGGAGTGACGCATTGCGGTATAATGAAAGACTAGATCAGGGTGAATTTCCTTAAAGTTTCTGCATGGTGAGGACGATAAGTCTCTGAACCTAGTGCAGGGGGAGAATGTATGAAGAGTAAAATCACTGCGTTTTTGAAAGATGAGAGCGGGCAGACCTCTACGGAGTATATTCTCCTAGTGGCGGTTGTGGCTTTCGTTATTTTCAAATTCAAAGATGTGATCAACGAGCGACTTGTGGGTCCGGACGGTATGGTGAACAAAGTTTTCACCAAAGCTGACGGTATTCTCGATAACCTCGAATAGGGTCACCGCTTAATTTGACGCCTTTCCGGCGGCAGCTTACGATGGATTCGTGAAAACGAAATCCAAAGGTCAAGCAGCCGTCGAGTACTTATTTGTGCTCGTCTTCATGGTCCTTATTGCGGCCAAAATCGTCACAAGATTTAATTCCTTCTTTAGAGACTCGGTCGGTAACCTCGGGCACGTGCTCTCACGAAACCTGACCGTCGGCATTTGCCCATCCGAATGTTTCTTCACCGGCTATAAGAACGGGTACGAGGAGTGATTCCTTGGACCATTTTTTGGTTTTTGGTGCTCGAGCTCACAGCAGTTGCCTGGGGCGACGTGCGAACCCAAAAAATCCCTAATAGCTGGAGCTTGCTTAACATCGCCTGCTTCATTATGTTGCTGATCGTTTGGCCTGAGTATTATCCGTTGGCCCTCAGCACATTTTTGTATTCAGCGGTTTTTCTCGCCGTCGGGTTTGTGCTTTTCTTGCTTAAAATCATGGGCGGAGGAGACTCAAAATTTCTGTTTTCGTTTTTTCTGCTCGTCCCCGTTTCATTACAGGCGCGTGCATTAGTGCTGTTGCTGCTCTCGACCATTCTCATAGGCGGCTTTTTACTGCTGACTAACGTTGGGCGAAATCACGAAAAAATTGTGGCCTACATTAAATCGGGCTACATTAGAGGAATCAAAGAGTGTTTTGGGACGAAATTTTCATTCGCCCCGGTCATTTTACTAGCGTGGTTATGGTTAGGATGGGAAATCGGAATGTTCACATTTTAAATCACCGCGGCCAAAGCACGGTGGAGTATATTCTGCTACTCGCGGTAGTGATCAGTTTGATTTACACCATCACCAACTCACAAAGATTTAGAGATCTTTTGGGTGAGGGTGGCTCTTTTGCCACAACGATGAAGAGTGAAATGGAGTGGAACTATCGTTTTGGTTCTCAGGGTAGAACCACCACAACTACGATCACTTTCCCCAATGCCTTCCATCCTACATATTACAACACCGCAAGAAACACCACGCACTTCATTGGGCCAATCAAACCCTACGGTGAGCGATGAAGCAGCTTAACGACATCGGACAATCAACCATTGAATTCATCCTGACTTTCATGTTTGGACTTGGAATCATTTTTCTCTTCGTAAATATTTCCGTAAATTATTCTGTGGGCTATCTCGTTCATTACGCGACTTTCATGGCGAGTAGAACTTATCTCACGTTTGAGATTGGTGTAGGTGATCCCGCCGCTTCAGATCCACAGGCCGGTGCGGCCGCACTCGAAACTTTTCGTAGATTCAAGATGGACGCAGTAGGGGTCCCATCGGGTAGCGTGCTCGGAGGTGGAGGAGCAGAGCCTGGCTTCCACATCAATCGTTACTCGGCAGTGACCACCAACGAACAAGCACTCTTCGTGGGTGCCTATACAGTTTTTGAAAGACCACTTTCTTTTTTCCGTGCCATCGCTGGTGATACAAAAGGAACACTGATTTCAGAATCTTTCCTTGGAAAAGAACCTGTGCGAGCCGAATGCTGGCAGCGCACATGCAAGGCGATCTCGATTGGAGTGAAAGGTAACCCGACAGCTTGTGGAGGAGCCGATGATTACACGGTCTTCGACAATGGTTGCTAAGAAGAATCAACGAGGACAGGCCCTCGTTGAGTTCATCATGTTTTTGCCTTTCATGCTCATGATGTACACCGTCGTTGTGAGCCTGGGTGATGCGATCCACGGTTCTATCAATCAGCAGAAAGCCACCCGTGGTTATTTTTATTATCGCCTTCAAAATAATTCACAGATCTCAAAACCCCAACGAAATGGGTCAACTTTATACAACGATCAGTGGACGAATTTCGGCCACATCTTCATTGGCTGGACAGACTATCTCGATGGAGAAACTCCCTATCTGCCATGCTACAAGCTGAACCTACCATTCGCTCCTGCAGCGGATGATCGCTGCGAAGAGGCCTACGATTCTGTTACTACGCAATTCATTCGAGTAGGGACTGTCTACGGTCTCTGTGGCGCCTCAATGCAAAAACTGAACGGTGAATTTTTTGAACTGCCCGCCAGTCAGGAGATAGATCCAGTCGTCGCCTCGAGTAGTTGCTGGATTCAGTAAGGTAAACCCTGCCCCCCTCGCTCTGCACAGAAACATGCTATCATGTTGAATAGAGGTCTTTCACGCGTTTAAGGATGAACCGATGAACAGTCGCGCCTTCACTCTCAGTTTGGTCATCGCTGGTATTGCGATGTTCATGGTCTATTCCTTTCTCGAAGGGCGTGAAGCGCAATTCGTAGAGGAGTATGGAAATCCCTCACCGCTTGTCGTAGCGAAAGTGGATATCAAAGAGCTCGAGCTCATTGATGATCG
>JBEIPE010000046.1:0-12672 GCA_040377215.1 Halobacteriovoraceae bacterium | reverse complement strand
GGAAAAATACCCGCCAGAAAAATTTTATCGATATCGACTTTGGCGATGATGCCATAAAGAATGATGGGAAGACTCGGTGGGAAAAGCAGACCAAGAGAACCACATGTCGTAATCAAACCGAGTGCGAATTTCTCTGAATACCCTTCCTTCAAAAGAATGGGCATCAGCAATCCACCCAGGGCAATAATCGTCACACCAGAAGCACCAGTGAAGGCCGTGAAGAAAGCACACAGAACAATACCCATCAGCGCCACACCACCCGGCAGCCATCCTAATAGAGCAGCTGACAGACGCAGCAGACGTTCAGGTGATTTTGACTCGGCCATAAGATAACCAGCAAAAGTAAAAATCGGAATAGAGACCAATGTGGGTGTCGACGTCAGTCGATACATTTCAACAGTCACTGCGGAGAGCTCAATCTCAGCACCAAAGAACGCCACTAATGCGACGGCACCCATCATGGCGTAGACAGGCAATCCCCACAGAGCAAAGAATCCAATGAGTCCGTAGAGCATACTAGGCCTCGGCCTTTTTCCAGGAATCCGCTAGGGCCAATAGCCAGCGCAAAGCGAGCAGACCCCAGCCAATTGGAAAAATCATGACGAGACTGCTGGAGTGAAGACCCAAGAGTCCAGCGCTGCCGTATTCTTTTTCAGAAAGATAGAAGAGCCATGCTGACCAAGTCAGACCGGCCGTCACAAGGGCGGTGACAAAAGACAAAATACGTTCCACCAGTTTGCGCATCTTGAGTGGCGCAAACTCCATGGGCTTCGAGAGGACATCAATACGAATATGAGAATTCTTGCCGACAGCAAGAATCCCTCCGCCAAAAGCCGCCACAATCACCAAGTGCCGCACCACCGGATCAATCCACATCAAGGAGCTGCCCATCCAACGTAAGACAATTCCTAAAAGCGAAAGACCCAACATGCCCACGAGGCTTGCCAGCAAAACGGCACGGGCCGTTTGATCAAAGGTGCGAGTGATCACTTTTTGACTCCCAGGGCCTGGTAGACTTGTGGAGAGAAGAGCTTACCTTGTAACTTTTTAACGACCGTTTGGTGATAGCCTTCAGCTTCTTTTTTATCAGCATCAGAGAATTTTACAAACTGCACGCCAAGTTTTTGCAGCTGAGCACGTGCCTCTTCGTTTTCTTTGATGGTCCGAGCATTGGCTTCTTGCACATATCGTTTTGAGACTTCCATGATCTTCTGTTGATTCGCTGGAGAGATCTTTGACCACTCTTTCTTAGAAATCAGAAGTGCGCCGAAAGACCAGGCGGTTGGAAAATCGATAAGGTATTTAATTTTGCTGTGCCATTGCAGCGCCAAGATTCCCAATGGTGGGGCGTAGGCCGCATCGATGATGCCCGTTGAAAGTGAAGACAACACATCAGTAATCGCAAGGGGCACAGAAACGAGACCTACCGATTCCAACATCGCTTTCACGACTTCGTCACCTTCCCACGCCCATACTTTAACACCGCGAAGAGCTTGCATCGAGTCGACTTTCTTCGTGGAGACCACATACACCTGGCCCACTTCATAAAATCCAACGTTCACGAATCCCTTCGAATCGAGCGCCTTGTTGAAGGTTGGCGTCATCTTTTCAACTGTCGCCCAGGCCTTGGCGCGGTCATCGCCAAACATAAACGGAAGTTCCATCACACGCACGTCACCATGAATGTCACCCAAGGTTTTTCCGGTGAAAATCCCACCATGCATTTGACCGATGCGCACTTTGCGTAGGACATCAGGTTCATCTCCGGCCACTCCGCCGTAATAAACCTTCAGGGCCACTTCACCCTTTGTCGCGGTATCGACCTCGCGAGAAAACTTTTTGAGGCTGTCACCCCAAGTTGTGCCTTCAGGAACCAGCACAGCAAGTTTAAGATTCACCACGGCCAGCGCCGAGAAAGAGTAAAAACAACAAAGCAAGAGAAGGGTTTTCATCATGACCTTTTAAAAAATTTTCTTTTGAAGTGATTTAAGAATGCTCCAGCGTTTCTCCGCTATGGCATTCATGAGATTCAAATTTCCAGCGCCGCTGCTGGCTTTCCATTTCGCCGTTTCCTGCTCAAGGGCGCGCCCCTCTTTAACGAACTCATCTTCATCTAAGCGAGGGATCACTGAAAATTGTAAGTAGCTCACACGAGCGAGCAAATGAGTGGGATTCTTGATCAAGAATTTCTGAAAAAGTTCACGGCCAAGCTCGGGGTTCCCACCGAGCATGCGCGGTCGGGATGATTCGTACTGCGCATAAAAAAGCGGGCACACGCCATTCTCAATCTCAACATCAATTCCACAGACATGATCAAACAAGAGCTTCACACGTGGCAATTGACTGATGAGCACCATGTCTTGTTTTTGCATGTTGATAATCGAAGCCCACGACTGTGCAAAATAAATAAGTGCAGGTAAATCTTCTTCATCCACATTCTCGCGCAAGGACTCCACTAGTTCGCCTTCGTCTTTCACATCAAAGAAGATGTCTTTTTTAGCGAAGTATTTTTCACCATGCGCGATGGCCCGTTTATAGAGACTCAAGGCACGTTGCTGCTGCGGTTTTTCATCACTGCCATCGATCATTTCTGGAATCATCAGCGTTTCGTAAACTCCATAGGCATAGCCAGCATAGGCCTTCACCAATGTGCGACGAAGAACATGATTATCTTCGTCTTGGGAGAGCATGGTTTCCATGAATTGAATGTTTCCAGGAGTCGCCTCACGGAACCATTCCCAGTCTTTTTCGGCTTTGAGTGTGTCACCGCCCTTCTCAAAAAGTGGGGCCTGGGAACGCAAAGCAAGCTTGCTGAGACTACAACTTGCCAAGCTTAGGAGGAGGACAAGGGGGTACCAGGAGTTCATAGAGCTCGGCTCCAAGTGTTGAAAAACAAAGGTTTCTTTATTGTAAGAAAGGGGCCTTGAGAGAGCTAGCCCCTAGTTTGGAGGTGATTTTTGCCTCCTTTCGGGCCAAATTTATCGCGGTATGCTAAAATGGTATCGAAGGGAATAATCCCGCTTAAGTCCTATGGCGGTTCATCCGACCAGAATGCTTGAGAATAACTCTAGAAAAGGAGTCTTTGTTGGATAATCACCACGATTTTCCAGCTCGTTGACCTCCCGCCACTCACACTTGCGGCGGTCAACACTGGAAGGCCAGGCGACCGACAAGAAAGCAGGTGTTCTATGAAAACGAAAAACGTACCGACATTTATTATCCCCAAACCCGAAGCGACGACTGAAGCACGCCCGCTCAAAAGCTTGCGTCCGATGCGTTCATTGAACGGACTTAAAAGCCTCCGTCCAAAAAGCATTCCGGTAGTTGCTCAGGAAATGACCAAGCAGTAAGAAGCTAGAACTGGCGCTCGAGTTCGCTCAGCGCCTTTGTCTTGGCTTCTTCCAATGCCTTGAGCTGACGCTCGTGCAATCTCTGTAGGTAGACCTTCTTCAAAACAAATCCACGTTCAAGATAGCGCTTATGGGCCGTAACGATGTTACGGAAGCAGCGCTGTTTGTCGCTCTTGCTGACGGTGCTTTCACCGCAGTCCCCTCGCTTAAGATCCAACTGACGCTCAATCTCTAAAGTGAGCGTGCGATAGCGATCTTCAAAGCCACTGCTCACTTCAAGCGCTTCAAGTTCTGAGAGTACTTTCTCGAGAGCAGGACTCTCCGTGGTTTTTTTGTCTTCCCCACCACTGAAAGGGTTTTGAAACAGTTGCGCGTGAGCACTGAGTGACGCACATAAAAGGGCTAACTGAATAAATTTTGCCATGGTCCCTGCTCTCCAATCTGCTTCAAAAAGTCTTGCTCCATCATGCTGCAAAACCGTGCCAGTGGGAAGCCCACAACATTGGCATAGCAACCTCTCACCCCATGAATGAACGTGAGGGCCTGCCCTTGAATACCGTAGGCGCCTGCTTTATCCAGCGAATCACCGCTGCTCACATAGTCCTCTAACAAACGCGCATTGAGCGGTTGAAAGTCCACTTCTGTGGTTTCCACATGCTCAATCCGTTTCCATCTTTCTTGATGCCAAAAATGGAGACACACGGCGGTGTGCACTTGATGTGTTTTACCCGCGAGCTCGCTCAAAAACTGGCGCGCTTCATGGCGATCACGAGGCTTGCCGTAAATCTTTCCGTTGAGTGCAACCACTGTATCCGCAGACACGACGACAGTAGGAACTTTCGCCAGAGTCTCACACAGCACATGCCCTTTTTGACGGGCGACATCCAGAGCGAAAGAACAGGGATTGCTTTCATTCGAGACCTCATCAGTCGCGATCGTCGCAATGCTAAAAGGAACTTTGGTATGCCCCAATAGTTCTTTGCGACGAGGCGAAGCGCTGGCGAGGATCAACTTCCAAGATCTGTTATTGTTGGCGGGCATTGCGTAGCATCCATCCGTAGTAGTGAAGGAAACTCATATCACGCACGGACTCTTTCGAGTGATTGTGACGACGTTTGAAGCTTAAATAGTAATGATCAAGCGAGCGTGAGAAATAGCGACCATCAAACAGGCCTAGCTCTGAGTCTCCCTCGACACGAGTCTCTTGGACCAGCTTTTCCAGTGAGCGCAGGCTAGTCGTCTCCAGTCGACGTGTGTGCTCTTTAAGAAACGCCAAGCGCCCCTCCAGCTCACTCCCCCACAAGCGGTAACCCCAGTTGAGCGCTAGTTGATCTGCCTTCCCGGCGTCATCCCAGAAAGGCTTCGCACTTGCGAGCCAACGCTCGCGCACGAGCATGAAAGTAGGAATTCGTTTCGTCATCAACTCACTGACGGCTAAGTCTGATGGAACTTCAGCCATGACATTCATGGAGCGGCCATCAGGCGCGACAGTAAACCAGTTTTCCATGGAAAGAGTTTCAACTTTATCATTGGCGTATCCACGATAGAGGAACTCCGCACTCCATGGAAGCTTGCGCTCGCCGACTTCTTCTTCATCGCGTGAGTTGAGCTTGAAATACCCTTTCTGAGTCACGCCGTAGAAGTAAGTCACAGCAATATTCTTCGCGAGAATACTTCCGTTCGGACTCACCAACAGATAACGGTGAGAGCGTTTAGCAAAAGAATTATTGGTTTCTGTCAGTGCATTCAGTGCCTGCTGTTGCTGCTCATAACCTAGCAGCAACGGAGAGGTGGTGAAGGAGATTTGCTCTTTGTCGGCCTGACCCTGATAGACCGCACGCTGAAACCATTCGAGGTTCACAGTGGTGTCCATGAGAGGCAAGAAAAGCGGATCCGTCTCTGGTGCTGTCATCGGCTTTTGGGCGCGACCCGTGCGCGGCTGCCAATGGACGTAACCTTGATTGAGGCGAGCTTGAAAAAAAACTTCTTCCGCCGCCACGTTCACTTCTAGGAAACTCATACTCGACTCAGGCGCAACTCGAACCAAAGCGCCATCGATCAACGCGATCCAAAGGTAAGAGTTCACACCGGTGTGGATTTCATCGCCTTCCTCAATGCGCGTGAGCCAACGTGCTCGCGTAGGATAAACTCCGCGATACACTCGGCAATCGCCGATGCAGCTGATGACTTTGCCCATCCGCTCTGGGTTTGCGGCCAAACGTTGACGCACTTTCCAGCCCGGCTCAAGATCGCGCAAATCACGCTCGGTGATCCAACGACGGATATCTAGTGCCTCGTTGGGGTCATTCCATTTCAGCAAGCTGCGGCTGCGACCTCTGAGGGTGGGAATGTCGTAATCCGTTTTTTCGGTCTGCTTCATGGCCGCTACGATAGGGTCTTCGGCCCCCAAAACTGGGTGGGCGGCAGCGCACAATAAGACGATCAGGGCCCAGAGAGTTTTTTGCATGATTCTCTCTATGATGCCGCACATATCTGTGAGGGGAAACGCAGGCAATAAATTTACGCCCGGCCAGGCTTTTGGTACTCTGGGACCTCACTTTCCCCGAGGGACCTATGTCAGACCAGACCGAGCAAACATCTCAAGAACAGTTCTCTTTCATCGAGACTGAGAGAAAGATCCAAAAACGCTGGGCAGAGCGGGGAATTTTTAAGAAGTCTCTTGAGCAAACTAAGGCGAAGGCTCCATATATCTTCTACGACGGTCCTCCGTTTGCTACGGGTCTACCTCACCACGGCCATATCGTCGCTTCGACTTTGAAAGACATTGTTCCTCGCTACTTCACCATGAAAGGTTTCTACGTCGATCGCCGCTTCGGTTGGGACTGTCACGGTCTTCCAATCGAACAAGAGATCGATAAAAAATTCGGCATGAGTGCCGCTGACTACGTCGCCAAAAATGGCATCGCTTCCTACAACAAAGAATGCCGCGGCATCGTGGATCGCTACGTTGTGGAGTGGGAGCGCACCATCGGTCGCCTTGGCCGCTGGGTGGATTTTGAAAATGATTACAAAACCATGGATCCAGAATTCATGGAATCTGTTTGGTGGGTTTTCAAAAGCATCTGGGACAAAGGACTGATCTACCAAGGCAACAAGATCGTGCCTTACTCACCTGCTCTGCAAACCGGGCTTTCGAACTTCGAAGCCACGCAGAACTACATGGACATCCAAGATCCAGCAGTCACAGTGCTGTTCAAGAGTTTGAAAGACCCCAAAACATTCTTCATGGCGTGGACGACCACTCCTTGGACACTTCCATCCAACCTTGGATTGTGTGTTCATCCGGAAGTGACCTACGTCAAATTCCACGACACAGAAAATGATCGTTTCTTGATTCTCGCTGAAGCGCGCGTGGAAGCTTATCAGAAGCAACTCAAGGGCGAAGTCGTTGAGACCTTCCCTGGTTCAAAACTCAAAGGAGAACGCTTCGAGCCGCTCTTTCCATTCTTTGCTTCGATGGCGTCCAGTGGTTATTTCACCGTCTTCAATGACGAGTACGTCACAACAACGGATGGTACCGGTATCGTTCACCAAGCACCGGCCTTCGGTGAAGACGACATGCGCGTGATGAAAGCCGCCGGTCTGCGCGAGATCGTCTGTCCCATCGACAATGCAGGTAAATTCACAGCGGAAGCCGGCCATCTGGTTGGCATG
Source organism: Halobacteriovoraceae bacterium (assembly GCA_040377215.1). GTDB lineage: Bacteria > Bdellovibrionota > Bacteriovoracia > Bacteriovoracales > Bacteriovoracaceae > UBA6144. The sequence continues at coordinate 5,647 of JBEIPE010000046.1, read as the reverse complement.
TACTTCAAAGATGCCGACAAAGAAGTGATCAAGAACTTGAAAGAGAAAGGTCTCTTGTTCTTGCAATCCACCCTCGTCCACAGCTACCCGATGTGCTACCGCACAGACACTCCACTTATGTATCGCGCGATGCCTCAGTGGTATCTTGCTGTCGAACAGATCAAAGACAAAATGATTCGTGCCAACGAACAGATCACTTGGGTTCCGGCGCACATCAAAGAAGGCCGCTTCGGTAAATGGCTCGAGAACGCGCGCGACTGGGCGATCTCTCGTAACCGTTACTGGGGAACTCCACTGCCGATCTGGATCAACGACGTCACCGGTGCCTCTGTTTGTGTTGGTTCAATTGCTGAGCTTGAAAAACTCACGAACAGTAAGGTCACCGATCTTCACCGTGAATTCGTGGATGACCTTTCGTTTACGAAAGCGGGTGAGCAAGGTGTGTACCGTCGGATCCCAGAAGTCTTAGACTGCTGGTTTGAATCAGGCGCCATGCCTTACGCGCAACTGCACTACCCGTTTGAAAACGAAAGTGTCTTCAAGCAAGGCTTCCCTGCTGAGTTCATCGCCGAAGGCCTCGATCAAACGCGTGGTTGGTTCTACACACTGACTGTGTTGTCTGCGGCCCTGTATGATAAGCCGGCGTTTAAGAACGTGATTGTGAATGGCATGGTGCTCGCCAACGATGGCCGCAAAATGTCCAAGCGTCTCAAAAACTACACGCCACCAGATGAGCTTCTTGAAAGTCATGGTGCCGATGCCCTTCGTTTGTATCTCATCAACTCAGGTCTCGTGCGCGCTGAAGAATTGCGCTTCACGGATGACGGCGTGAAAGAGATGACTCGTCGAGTGCTCTTGCCGTGGTACAACAGCTTTAAGTTCTTCAGCACCTACGCGGAAGCCGATGGCTGGAAACCTGAATTGCATTCGGAACCAGCGCAAAACATTCTCGATCAGTGGATTCTTTCAAAACTCCAGACCTTGATCGCACAAGTGAATAAAGAAATGCAGGCCTACCGCTTGTACAACGTGGTCACACCACTCTTCTTGTTCATTGATGATTTGACCAACTGGTACATCCGCTTAAATCGTCGTCGCTTCTGGGAAGAAGGTCTCGAGAAAGACAAGAAAGCTGCCTACACGACTCTTCATCGCGTACTCACAGATGTGTCGCGCTTGATGGCGCCGTTCGCGCCTTTCCTCGCTGATCACACCTACATCTCGCTCACGGGCAAAGAGTCGGTGCATTTGGATTCTTATCCGGACGCCGAAGAAAAGCTGATGAATCCGACGCTCGAGACAGCAGTGGATCGCATGCAACAAGTGATCTTGCTGGGTCGTCAAAAACGCTTACAAGACAGTGTGAAAGTCAAAACGCCGCTTCGTCGTTTGTCTGTCGTTCATCAAGACGCTGCCTTGATGAAAGAAATCAAAAAACTTGAAGAGTACCTCCTCGGTGAATTGAACGTAAAAGACGTGGATTACCTCACCAATGAGTCAGACTTCATTCGTTTGTACGCCAAGGCCAATCTTCCTGTGCTCGGGAAAAAACTCGGCAAAGACATGGGCAAATTCCGCGGCAAGATCGAAGCCCTCGACTACGCGACTTTGCAAAAAGTGGAAGCGGGTCAGAACGTTACAGTGGAAGGCATCGAGTTCACGCCGGAAGAAATTCTGGTGTACCGTGAAGCGAAACCAGGCACACAAGCTGTTACCAACCGCTTCATCACCATCAATATGGATTGCACACTTGATGATGAATTGATCGAGGAAGGTCTCGCGCGCGAGATCGTGAATCGTATTCAACAAGCTCGCAAGACTGCCAATTTGAATGTCTCTGATCGAGTTGCGATCACGATTGCACTCACTGGCCCGGACACAGCGAAACTTGAGAAAGTGATTGCTCAGCACAAGACTCACATCCAAAACGAGACTCTGGGAACGGCCATGACTGTGGGCCCCGAGACCGCTGGCATGCTTGAGGGTCTCGCCGTGATGGATACAGCAATCAAAGTTGGATTGAAGGTCGTTAGCTGACAATAATTTCTGCTTTTACCGGTGTTTGCTTAGGCATTCACCGGTGCTAAGCGCGCCTAAGTAACCGATCTTACAAGACGCTCTTATCTTCTCAAGATTCCCATTCAAATACCGATTAAAATCCTCGGACGCATCAAACCGAAGGGGATCCATGACCTGGCGACAACATCTTGCCTGCAAAATCGAAGTGCGCCACAACGACTCGACCTTCGTTTGGGAAAAACAGTTGCCCGCTCCTCACGAAGTGCCGCTGGCCGGCCTCTTTGTTCACAATCAATCCTCACCCAGTGAGAAGCGCAAGCTAAGCCTCGAGCAACGCAAGCTTCTCTGGACCTACGACAACATTGAGAATCGTGTCTGGAAACAGGCCGCGAATGAACTCATGTTATGGATCTCGCAATTACCGGCCGGCAAAAAAATTCATATCGACGCCCATCATGCTGGCGCGGCCGTGATTCTTGCTCTGATCGCCGAGTTCCCACCTACTGAAAAAGAGATTCATATTCAAGTCCACCACGCTCCACTGCACTGGCTACAAAAGCGCTTCTCTCTGGCAAAGAAGAAGAGAGTCAAACTCAAACAGATGGCGCATCCAGGTTGTCCTTGGTCTAAAGCGGCTTGAGGCTTTCTAGACTCCATGCCATTCTGTAAGGACCATGAAAGCTCTCTTGCTATTACTCTGGTCTTTGACCGCACTCGCGACGGCACCCGTGCGAGAAATCAATGTGAATTCGTTTCAAGTGCATGTGCGCCCGCAGCTCGTAGGTATCCATCAAGACATTCAGCAAATCTTTATGACCATGCCAGGCTATCCTGCCGAAGTTTTCCAGGCCCTCTCAATGGTTGATCAGCTCCTCTCTCAGGCACAATCCGCCCAAAACGTTTGCCCACGCAAAGTACAAACGATCTGTCTTCCTCAACTGCAGTCCTCCCTCCTTGTCCTGCGCGATCTAGAGCGCCTGTGGCTCACGCAAGAGGCACGCTTCGCGACTCCTACTGACGCCTCACTGACAGCACTGGCCGGTCGCAAACGCTGGCTCCAACTTATGGAAGCCGCGAGAGGCCTTCGTGCTCACCTCGAAGCCGAGGCCTTGGCCATTCAGGCCGAACGTCAAGGCGAGCGCATGAACATGTGGCAATGGCGCAAGAGCGTGGATGAGATCGAGGATTGGATTGATATGCTGATTGTTGAATTCGTACCGGGCAAGTTGCAGGAAGATTTCCGCTCGGCCTGGATGAATTTCTTTCGCCCGCTCTACAAGCACTGTGTGCTCGACAACAACCGTCGCTTTCTTTCGCGCAATCTAGATTCATTGAATTTTTATTGGAACTTGCTGAATCTCAAACTCACCAAGCGCTTGAAGAAAACACCGGAAGGGATGAGCGGTCCATTGAATGCGATTCAGAATAGATGGAATCAAGTCATGCGCGTACAGTACGGACAGTAGACATAAAAAAGGCCCCATTCGGGGCCTTTAAAATTATTACATTTTTGAGCTGAATTTCTTCGAGCGTCCTTCCGTTTTACGGCGGCGCTTCTGAGCGTTTTCCAATTTTTCTTTTTTCACGACAGAAGGCTTCTTGTACTCGGAACGAGCACGATATTCCTGGACGATTCCGTAAGCGTCACACAAGCGTTTAAATTTCTTGAGGACCTTGTCGAGCGGGAAACGTTCATCAATGTTTAATCGAATCTGGGCCATGAAAATCACCTCCTTCGAGCGGCATTAGCAGCTGTTAAAACAGCTTGGAGAGAACTAGAATAAGGGGCTTTTTGTATCTTTTTGGGACGCGGACTGTCAAACAATGAACCAGCAAGCTTCACTTTTTTCGACTCCTTCACAGGACCCCTTGGCGCTGAAAATGCGCCCGATCCGCTTTGATGACTATGTAGGCCAAGAAAATATCCTCAAAGAATTGAAGCGTTTTGGGACTCAGCTCCCCCATTTAGTCTTCTGGGGACCTCCGGGAACAGGAAAAACCACCCTCGCCCATCTCATCGCCCAGGAAATTGGCGCCCGCCTCTTCCCCTTTAACGCTGTCCTCGCTGGAGTGCCGGAACTGCGCACCACCATTGCTGAAATCCTCGATGCCAAGAGCATGAACCCGCGGCCCGTGATTCTTTTCATCGATGAGATTCACCGCTTCAATAAAGCGCAACAAGATGCGCTTCTTCCTTACCTGGAGCGTGGCGATTTTCTTTTCATTGGTGCGACCACCGAATATCCACAAACGAGTCTGAACCGTGCGCTACTTTCCCGTGTGCGTGTGTTGGAACTTAAAGCTCATAGCCATGAACATATCGTCACGATTCTTGAGCGCGCCGTCGCAGAACTCAAACGTCCCGAACTCGAAAAGCACGTCATAGAGATCTCTAAATTTAGTGATGGAGATGCTCGCAAGGCCCTCAACGTGCTTTCACTCTTGGCGATGCAGACGCCTGAAGCGCTCGCTGATGAAGAAAATCTGCGCCGGCTGTTTCAGCAACAGCGCGCCTACGACAAGAATCAACAGCGACACTATGACGTCATCTCCGCATTTATTAAAAGTGTGCGCGGCTCTGATCCGGATGCGGCGCTTTTGTGGTTAGCGGTCATGTTGGATGGTGGCGAAGACCCTGAGTTCATCGCTCGCCGATTGATGATCCTCGCGAGCGAGGATATTGGTTTAGCAAACTCACAAGGTTTGCAAGTGGCCTGCAATGCCCACTACGTGACAAAAAATATCGGCATGCCCGAGGCCCGTATCACTCTGGCGCACGCGACAGTCTTTTTGGCACTTTCGCCAAAATCCAATGCCAGTTATCTGGCGATTGATGAAGCTTTGAGTTTTGTGAAAGAGCACCCGACGATGCAGGTGCCTGGCCCTCTCTCTAATGTCGGACCAGAAAAGAAGCACTACAAATATCCGCATAGCTTTCCTATGCACTTCACGCCACAGGTCTACCGTCCGACGGAAGCCTCACTCATGCGCTTCTACCGCGCCGGCACGCTTGGCTCGGAAGGCGCGATGAATGAAATCTGGAAAAAATTTACCAGCGGCTAGAAGATGGATGTGATCTGCACGCCCACAAAGTTTGTATCATCTACCGGGATATCAAACGTCTTAGAGTCGTTAAAGTTTTCCGCTTCAAAGAAACTGCGGTTAAACGCTCGCCCGACCTCGACTCGCCATTGCAGGACGCGAGGAATGACAGCGCCGTTCATGGCGAGGGTCAATTTCTGTTCGCGGTAGAAAAAACGCTCGCGGGTGTGCTCACGCTCTTCACGGAAGAACTGCTGTGGACGATGCTCAAACCCTAACGTGACACCAGTGAATGGCCCCCAGAAATAGCCTGCTTGAAGATTGTGGTTCCAGGGTAGAAAAGTGGTGGCCTGAAGATCGAACCCAGACTCATAACGTTTGCGCCAAAACACAAAGGGCAAACCAAGCAGCAGTGTTTCTTCGCGAGACATTTTAGAAACGTAGAAGAATCCTGGAATCGGTACGCCGTTGGCAAAACTGCGGTTGTTGGAATAGTTCAAAACACCCCACCAACGAGCATTGAATTGGTGAAGATAGTTGGCCGACTGAGTATCATTGGCCGAACGAGCAAAAGGGCGATCACTCG
>JBEIPE010000171.1:0-6334 GCA_040377215.1 Halobacteriovoraceae bacterium | reverse complement strand
CTCGATCATACGTGGTCCACCCACAGCACCAATCTCGATTGAATCGTGATGCGGACGGGCCGGACGGTTTTCACCGTCTTCGGTGATAATTTCTGGCACGAAGTCGATGGGCTCGACGTCTGATCTTTCCATTTTAAGCATAACATTCAACTCGCGAATGAAACTGAAGTCCAAGGCCGTCTGGCCACGAATGATCCCGCGAATACTGTTGAACACACGAGCAATCACACTTCTCGGGCGAGCATCTTCTTCCACTGAGTTGTCGATATGAAAGAACACACGCTTCACCGAAATTGATTTCAAGTACGGTGAATTCAAATCAGGAATCGGCTGATTGATGGTGATATTCGATTTACCCAAACCAAACTCTGCACCGAGGTTGAACAACGCCTGGGTCATAAAACGAAGAGCGTCTCCCAAAAGTGGGACGCGTGAAAGGCCGGTGTTAGGGTCGATCGGTGAATCGTAGGTATCGATGGATTTGTCTGAGAGAGGCATTTTGACGGTGAACACCGCGTGTTTCCCGTCACCATGGGTTTCGCTTAAAGGGGTGGCTTCAAAAAGAGGATCTACCTTGGATTTTTCACCACAGGAGACCAGTATCGAAGTTACGAGAATAAGGGCGAGGTATTTCATGGGCGGAAAATAGCATAATTGCTGCTTAGCAGCATTTAAAGCAGGGCACCCTTACCTTTTTACACGGCGGGGCCTCTTTTTCCCTGCCAGGGCCATTAAACCCCTAAAATAGCACCATATACCGCATTGCATTAACGAGGTCCCGCCCATGCGTAAGATTGGTCTCTTGGCCCTAAGCTCGCTTTTCGTCGTTTCAAGTGCTTACGCACAGGCGCACCGTACGCTCCCTAAGGGCGTCCGTATGCTCGCCTACCGTAACGTCAACACCACGAAGATCGATGCCACTTATAACCAGGCCCAAGCGGTCACACCTCTTTCCTACAACATCAACGCCAACGCAGCGACGCTCGAAGACGCCAACAGCGCGGCCAAACTCTACTTTGAACAACTCCAGGCCATCAGCCCTGAGGCTTACGACCAACTAACCTTTGGTGAATTCAATATTTCGGCCGTGGCGCAAGTTCAGGTGCACGGTTTCGGTGGCGGCTACGGTATTAGCGAAAAACTCACCGTCTACGGCATCCTTCCGTATTACAACGCTCGCGTGAACATGAAGTACAAACAGATTCGTGGCTCTAACAGCGAAGCTGTCGCAGACCAAGTTCAACAATCGGGTCAAGGCGACATCGACAGTACGATCGGTAACATTACCGGCGCGATTCCTTCGGCCACCGGCACTGTCGTGCAATCTGTTCTCGTTAATACTTTTGGCTATGAAGAAATCGGCGATTGGCAGGGCTCAGGTTACGGTGATTTTGAATTAGGTGCGATGTATCGCCTGATTGATCGCGGAACATGGGGCTTTGCTGTTTCAAGTGGTGTCGTGGCCCCAACAGGTCGCCAGGATGATCCCGACCTTCTACAAGATATCGCGTTTGGTGATGGTCAATGGGACGCGTTCGTTGAAGGTGCCTACGGCTTTGTTCTTAATGACAGCCTCATGTTTGGCACAACTTTGCGCTACACCTACCAAGCTCCATCAGAGAAAACACTTCGTATCCCAGAGAGCCGCGACTTCATGATGTCAGACAGAAAAGGCGACTTCATCGTGAAATACGGTGATAAAGTGGATGCGGTTTTCTCATCCACCTATACTTTCAACGACTGGTTCTCACTGACTCCTGCCTACGAAGTGAACTACCAAATGTCTTCGCAGTATGATTCAGTTTACAGCGATGCAAACGGTTACCTCGAGTACAACTCAGATCGCGTTGGACATGTCGGTCGCTTAAGCGCTTCCATCTCTTCGATCCAACCCTTCTTGAAAAAGAAGTTTGCTCTTCCGGCACAGATCAACTTCAACGTTCAACAGACGTTGGCCGGTAAGAACGTTCCTAAGATGGGTCGTTTTGAGGTTGAGCTGAGAATGTTGTTCTAGTTACTTCTCAGCTGCGTCTTTCTCAACGATCAGTTTGTAGCCTGCGCCCCAAACCGTGAGAATAGACATCTGAACCTTCGCAAGTTTCTTGCGCAAGAAGAAGATGTGCACGTCGACGTTTCTCACTGTCATCTTCTCTTTCAGATCGAATTCAGCAATCAGATCTTCGCGCGATACTGTATCGAGGGTCTTGTAGAGTTTGTCGAAAATCACAAACTCACGAGCGGTCAAGCTCACGGTCACTCCGTCTTTCATGACTGAGTTCGCTTCCGGAATCAACTTCACCCCATGGCTCATGAGGTTGCCTTCTAACTGAGTCAACTTCGACCACGCATTCTCAATACGAATGGCGAGGCCATCGAAGTCAAAAGGCTTCGTGAGGTAATCGTCCGCACCCGACTTTAGGCCTTCCAAAATGTCGTAGTTCTGACTGTTCGCTGAAAGCATGAAGATCGGAGAGAATTTGTCGCGCGTACGAATGGTGCGGACGATATCGATGCCTTTGATGCCAGGCAGATTCCAATCGACGAGATAGATTCCGGTGCCAGGTGCATTCCGATCAGAGAAAAATTCTTCAGCGGAAAGGTAGTGAGTCACTTCGAAATTTTTCGAGCGCAGAAATATGGCGAGGCTCTCTCCAATTTCTTTTTCGTCTTCGATAATGGTGACTAAACGTTTCATGAGAAGAGCGAGCCTTCGGTATTAATACCAAGTTGCTAACCCTTTGATCTTAGAGTCATACGTGATGTGGAGCAAGTGTCTAAATTTATTAGTTTAGTTTTTTAAGGTTTTCCTAATATCTTTCATCAAGTTTGCTTATTATCACTGAGACTTAACATGTCCACCGCAAGATTCACTGCTTCTCAGCTAGATTTTCGCCCGAGTTCTGTGGCGTTTATCTTTTGTGCGCGAAATTTTCTGAAAGACAAGAGAGTGGGAAGATCTGGTCTCAAAGAGGGAACAAAAAAAAGGCCGGAGAAACTCCGGCCTTCGTTTTTTTATTTGGTGGGCGTTGACGGGATTGAACCGCCGACATCTACCTTGTAAGGGTAGCGCTCTCCCAGCTGAGCTAAACGCCCAAATGAACTGACAATTTAAAGGGGCGACCTGAGTGCGTCAACCAAAAAGAAGGGGCCCCAGAGGGCCCCGTCTTAAAGTTTGCTATGAGAGTGAGATTAACGTGGATTGAGGTTCAAAAGGCGCTCTTCCAGGACTTTTCCGCCGTAGCGCACAACTACTTTTAGGGTCACAGCTTTGCCAATCGCGCTCTTCGCCAACTTGTAAGTGAGCTCGGTTTTCTCGCTAGAACCTTGCGCTAGGACTTTCGTGGTGTCCTTGCCGGTCTTGATATCGGCAAACTTAGTGTCCACTTCTTCAAGAGTCACTTCGTAGCCTTTATCTAAGCCGCGGTACTTCGCACTCAGAGTCACATTGATGTCATGAGACTTAAGTGAACCCAAGAAGCCTTTCACTTCTGGAGTTGCGTTGAAGCTGACATCGATCCCAGCGGTTGGATTGAGGCCCAACATCTCTTCCATTTCAATGCGCTCAACACGAGCTGATGTGAAGTCATGACCAGGGAAAGTGACTTCTGCAACGAGACGAACTTTTTGACCAGGGGCCGCTTGATCGGCAACCTTGAAACCAAAGTCAGCTGACGTGCGCACAAGTTTGCGTGCTGGCAAAGACTTCAATGGCGCCAAGGTGCGCGCTGGGATCAGCAAAGGAGAAGCTTCGATGATGCGAACTTTGATCGCGCCTTCGCCGGTCGCCTGAGAACCTGCGTTCTTCAAGAGCATCTCAACATTGATAGAGTTACCTGGAGCGACACCGAATGTATCAGTCGACTTGAAGCGTGGTGCTTCCGTCATGATCGCCACACCGTTAGCAGCAAACAACTCGTCTACCATTTCTACCGCTTCGCCACGAACGCGTTGGTCTTCTTGCACCAAGGTGCTGTCGTATGAGCTACGGCGAGAGGCTGCGAAACGTTCTTGGTACACTTCTTCTTTACCAACAGCGAGACCAGCGGCGCGTGCTACGCCTTCAGCTTCACGGTAGTTCGCTGCGTAGTCAGCTTGGATGCCGGCTTCGCGAGCGTTTTGAACGACTGTTTGGAAAGCAGCACTGTAACCAGTCATGAAAGTTGTACGGTGAGCTGGCACAAAACGAGCATTGTATTCGACACGGTAAGTGTCTTGGCAGGCGACAACGAAGTCGGCCACGGCCTTGTAAACACCTTCGCATGTCTTGCCATCGATCACAGCGCGTACATCACTTGGAGCGAGGTAAACGTTCTGAGCATTGCCCAAACGTACTTGCTCTTCACGCAAGCGAGCGAGGTCTTTCATGGCCGCACCAATGCGCTCATCCAAAGAAGTACGAATGGCCTGGGCTTGAGAAAGCTCTTGGCCGCTCAAAGCAGGTATCTCGTTAGCAGCGTTGGCACGTGTACTAGCATTTGCGAAAGTACCGCGTGAAAGAGCGGCAAGCTTCAAGTCCACGGCATCGGTCACTGTTGGGTCGCTTAAGCGGCGAGAGTATTCAGCTGTATAGTAGCGAGGCTTAAGAACCTGCTCGGCCTGGTCACGGGCCTCACGGCTACCGGTCGCTGTACCTTCCTGAGTGCCGCGAGAGGCGTCTGGAGCGCTGGCAAGGCCCTGGTCGCGACCTGTGTTAAAGCCGGCGATTTCACCCCTTACGAAGCCTCTGAGGAGCGCCTCAAAGCGACCCTCTTCTGAACCGCTGGCTCCGCCTAGGCGAGCTGCTGTAGAGGCCACCAAGGCGTTACCGGCCTTCTGACCTTCAGTTGTGCCTACACCTGAGCCCCGTGATGTTCCCAAGGCCTGAGCTTCGCCCAAGTAGCGCTGGAACAATGAGAGGCGCTGACGGAACTGACCGTCAGCAGTTGTGACTTGGCCAGAGAGAGTTGAGATCTGCTGCTCGACTGTTGGGATCTCTTGCGACAAACGAGTGATTCGTGGCTGAAGAGTGCTGTACTCACGGTCGATCGTGCTCAAGCGAGCGGTGTTGCGAGTGATCTCTGCTTGGTCTTGTTGAATCGCTGAACGGAGACTTGTTTGCGTCGAAGAATGCTCTGCCATGGTACGGCGGCTTGATTCCACGTAGTTGTTCAACTGAGTGCGTTCAGCTTCTTTCTGAGCCAAAGCGGCTTCAACACCCGCCACGCGCGCCTCTTGATCGCGCAAGTTCTGCGCCATGTTTTGTGCCTCACCTTCGAGACCGCCCACCTGCTGTTGAATGCGAACACGGTCTTCGCGGATACGAGCGAGCAAACGACGCTCGCGATCCACTTCTTGAAACTTGTCTTGCACTTCTTTCGTTACGCGGGCCAAACGGTTTTCGAGTTCGCGAATCTCCGCTTGGAATGTCGTGATCCCTTCTTCCATCGCTTGAATATCTTTCATGAGGCCGGCCACGATTTCGCGAAGACGGCGAACTTCGCCATCAGCTTTTGCTTTCCGCGCCTGAGCGACTTGCAAAGCTTGGCGAGATTGGTTCACTGCTGGAGCGAGACGATCGCGCTCACCTGTGACGCGGGCCAATTCCGCTTCGGCACCTTGGAGTTCCTGACGTTTTTGTTGAACGACTGCGCGTTTCGCTGCGACGTTACCAGCGTTATTCGCGACCACTTGTCTTTGAGCAGCGATGTCGCCGTCGACTGAAGCGAGGAAGGCCTGCAATGATTGAATTTGACCATCGATCGCTGTGATAGCGGCTTCTGATTGAGCAATGGTTGCACGCAAAGCATTCACGCTCTGCTCGTTCGATGTTTGTACACGTTGAGCGAGTTTGAGACGGTTATCCGCTTCCTTCACTCGCTGAGCGGCTTGCATCAAGCTGCCACGGTTCGGGTTGTTTTGCTGAACTTGGCGAAGATTTTCTTGAGCAGCTTCAAGTTCTGCCTGCGCAGCTTGAGTGTTCGCCACAGTCTGGGCCAACTGGGCTTCTTGTGCTGGCAAAGCCGCACGGTTTTGATTCAATTGATTTTCAGTGGCCGCACGTGAACCGTTCAAGGCCTGCATCTGCTGAGCGGCACCGGCCTTACGTTGTTCCATTCCACGAATGGCCGTTTCTGCGTCTGTGCTAATCTTTTCTGCAGCTGTAAGTTCGCCTTGTGCTGATTGAACTTCGCCACGAGCGCCGTTCACGCGTTGTTGGAAGGGAGCGATCGATTGTGTCGCTTGAGCGAGGGCCGCTTCACGCTGATTCAATTCTGCTTGGGCCTGAGCCACGCCAGCGTCCGCTGCAGGAACTTCAGCTTGCGCACGTTGAAGTTGGGCTTCGTTCTGGTCTTTT
>JBEIPE010000004.1:0-28866 GCA_040377215.1 Halobacteriovoraceae bacterium | reverse complement strand
TAAAACTTGAGCACGTCGCTCGGATAAGATTTAAGGCGGTAACCTAAGAAAAACCCACCCCCACCGGCACCACAAAGCTTCATGGCATACTGGCGGGTTTCCAGTCCATGGCTCCAGATCGCTTTGATATTGGCGGGAATCATTTCTTCGAAGGCGGCAAACTGCAGATGTGAAAGTGCTTCCATGGTGACACCCATCATGGCCTCATCCAGATGCTCAAAGGCCTCGATGCCCTCACCTACCAAAGCTTCCATATACTCTAAGGCCGCTTTGTAATCCGGATTCTCTGTCTTCTGTTTAAAGACGGCCACCAACGGGGCCGAGTGACGGGCCACACCTGAATCAAGCAAGAACCAGCGATCAAGCTCACGCCAAGTATCTGTCGGCATAGGCACAACCTGTGGGCCTTGTTGTCCATCAATCAGCAAAGGCTTTCCTACCCACGACACCAGCGGATCAACGCCTGAGCTCTGGCCATGATAACAGGCCTCAAGTCCAGCAAGACGCGCATGGGCCTCACTGAGCGACCATTCTTTTTGGGGGCCATAGGCCGCTAACAACCCGGCGACGAGCGCACCAGAGCTGCCGAGGCCTTTGCCTTGGGGAATGCTCGAGCGAAATCCCCCACCGCGCTCGATATCATGCTCGAGACGTTTCACATCAATTTCTAATTCGGGATGACCTAACAGAAAACGAATCAACGGATTCCAATCGACTTTCGCCACCGGTTCCGTCGTCCACTCACCAGAAAAAACCGGATAAGGCAGTGCCAACGCTTTGCCACCGCGAATGACGGTGTACTCACCAAAGAGCAAAATTTTAGCGTTAAACTGGCGACTCATGTCAGCGTGCCCATGCCATCCCAAATCACACCGCTGCCATTTTCAGTCAGGCGCAGGAGTTCGTGGCGGACAAAGGCTTCCACTTTGGCGTGGGCTTCGTGCGGATAAATCAGATGCATGTTTGGTCCAGCATCAATGGTGAAATACACTGGCACTTGAGATTCTTCACGGAACAAACGCACCAAGCGCATAATTTCTAGCGAACCTGGCTCAAGCAAAACAAACCCCGGGCGCGACGTCATCATCAGCGCATGCAAACTTAAAGCATCTGCTTCCATCACATCGCCGGCCTTCTGCCAGTCGCCTGTGGTGAGGGCATGCCACATCTCACTCATATGCAAGTTGGCCTGGGCGAAACGCGCTTGGGCGTACGGATGAGCACTCATCTGGCCGTGGCCCGCGCGAGAAGAAACGGTTTTTTCTTTCGAAGACACAATCAAGATGCAGTCTTTAGCGCCATGGAAGTTCGCATGCACTTGCGAAGTCACATCCGTCGCGTAGAGATCGCTTGAACCTTTAATGAGTGGAGTCTCTCCCCACGTGACAAACCCCGGAAAGAGCGAACGGCAGGCCGAGCCTGAACCTAAACGCGCCAGGCTCCCGACGGCATTGATATCAGCAAAGGTTCCGCTGATATGGGCCAGCAACTCACCTAGCGCCAAGGCCAGCGCGGCCTGAGAAGAAGCACTCGAGGCGATGCCACTGGAGTGTGGAAAGGTATTGCGTGAGGTGATTTTGTAATGAGCATGTCCCAAGCTTGGCAGCTCGGCCGCGAGGCTCGCGATAAACGCGAGAGTCTTCTTTTCAAATTTCTCTTCGCGCTGCCCTTGAAACCAAAGCTCTAATTGCAGATCGCTAGCAGGCGTGGCCTGCAATGTGGTGTGGGTGCGGCTCTCTGTGAGAGTCAAACTCAACGAGGGATTGGCCGGCAGTTGCGGACCTTTCTTACCCCAGTACTTCACCCAGGCAATGTTCGCTGGTGCGGTGGTTTCAGTTTGAAACTCCGCTTTGAGTTGTCCCGTTTTCCAAACATCAGAGAACATGCAAGAGATCCTCAGAAGGGCCGCAGATGATTTCTCTGAACGGAATGAAGGTGCTGAGACCTTTATTGGCAAAGTAGTCCCGCGTCTCTTCAGTCGTGCGCATCGAGGTCACAAGAGCGAAGTCCCCGCCCCAAGCTCCGAGAGATTTCACTTCGCCCCAGTAATCGCTGAAGAGTTCTTCTTTGATGGGCCTCACTCCCAGTGCTGATCCTACCAAGGCCTCATGCTCACGAATCACGCGTTCGAAATGGCGCAGGTCGGCCGCCACGGTGATCTCACGGGTGAGCGAACTGATCATCTCAACTGGAGCTTTACGGGCCTCAGGAGGTAAGGACTTAAAGCTTTCCACAGCACTGCGTGTGTCACGCTTGGTGCCTAAGTAAACCAAGAAAAGTTGGTCTTGAAACTCCGGAGCAAAGGCCACCGGCTGCCACTTAGGAAGCTTGTCATTGAGTTGGTAATGAATCGGGCCCATGGATTGCGCGCAGGCGATGTCGTAACCTGAACCACCAAAGCTCTTCATGGCGAGCTCAAACGGACTGACGTAGGCCCACTGAGCGATGTTGTACAAGAGTGATGAAGAAGATCCGAGCCCCCACTCGCGAGGAAACTCGAGTTTGGTTTCAACAAACACATCCATATCATCGCGCAAGAAATGAGGATTCTGGCGACGCACTTGTTGCAAGATAGTTTGCAGATCACGAGCGACTTCTGCGTTGTTCGATTTCATCGCTTCGAAATGCCAGAACTCCATCTCACTTTCAAACCACGGCTTACCGCCATGATCGAGGGCGGTCCAAGTGAGCTTGGGTTGATGAGAGTGTCGGTAACGAACTTTGAGGCTCTGCCCTACAGTCGTCGGGAGCGCTAAAGCGAGGGCGCCTTCCAGCACGAAGTACTCACCGGTGAGCAGGATTTTTCCATGACCGTAGTATTGCACTTCTTGCATATTAATTTCTCGTCTCAGAATATTCTTGCAGAAGCTGGCGTACAGCGCTGAAAGAAACGACTTTATCGGCGAAGTATTTTTTGGCGTTTTCTTTGTCTTTATCCGTCGCTCCCAGTTGGTGGAGGATATTGAGGAGGTGAAGTTTCATATGGCCCTTCTGAATTCCCGTCGTCACGAGAGAACGAACGGCTCCGAAGTTTTGCGCCAGTCCTGTGGCCGCGGCCACTTGCATCAGCTCGGACGCACTTGGATGACCAAGAATACCTAAAGACACGCGCGCGAGAGGATGCAGAGTTGTGAGTCCACCGACAGTGCCTAAGGCGAGCGGCAAACGCATGGAGAAACGGAAAGTATCATTCGTGAGTGTGCAGCTAGAAAGACTGCGGTACTGGCCGTCTTGGGCGGCCCACGCATGAGCACAGGCCTCAACAGCTCGGAAGTCATTTCCTGTGGCGAGGATCACGGCATCCACGCCGTTCATAATGCCTTTATTGTGAGTTACGGCACGCGAGCGATCTACCCGTGCAATTTCCACGGCGGTATGAAAGCGGCGAGCAAAAGTGCGCGCGTCCATGTCGTTGCTGAAGGTGCCGAGCTTATCGATGGGACATTCTACA
Source organism: Halobacteriovoraceae bacterium (assembly GCA_040377215.1). GTDB lineage: Bacteria > Bdellovibrionota > Bacteriovoracia > Bacteriovoracales > Bacteriovoracaceae > UBA6144. The sequence continues at coordinate 25,415 of JBEIPE010000004.1, read as the reverse complement.
AAAACTTCCACCGCACAATCAGGGGTGAAGTTTGAAAGAATGCACATGATGATTTCTGCAGCCGGAAGCTCATTGGCCTTGATGAGGGCCTGGAATTGGCGAGCGGATTCTTCTAGGATCGAATTAATGAAGTTTGCACCCATGGCATCACAGGTTTCAAACTCCATCTTGAGCTGCCAGTAGTTTTCAAGCTCGCGGCCCAAATCTAAAAGCGCGATGCTGCTGATGCCGCCGCCACGCTTGATCATGTTCTCAGCAAGTGAGCTGACACTTTCTAGCAAGGTGGCGTGATTCTTTTCGAAAAATTCTTTCAGTACTTTTTTATCACCCTGCCACAAGAAATGAACTTGGCCCACTTTCTTAGTCGAAACCACGCGGGCCTGAAAGCCACCACGCTCCTGCCAAAACTTTGCCCCCAAAGAAGCGGCCGCGACCACAGAACTTTCTTCAATCACCATCGGCACGGTGTAAGGCTTGCCGTTGATGATGAAGTTCGGCGCGACACCGAAAGGTAGATAGTAATTGGTCAGGGTGTTTTCCGCGAATTCGTCGAAGCGACTTTGCTCAGCAGCGTCCGGATGCCAGAAGCGATCCATGGACAGCACTTCTTCAGCGGTCTTGCCTTGGAACTGCGAGGCGAGCCAGTTGATCTTCTCGGTCTTCGACATCTTTGAAAAGCCAGACACGGTTTTCATTTTTTGCCTTCGGCTGGCTGCAAGTAAGCTTGCGCCATAGCGTACTGAGAGATTTCTTTTTGTAAAAATTCACGAAGAGCAACTTCACCGTGCTGAGCTTCGCGCAGCACACTGTTGGCCATGCCAAAAAGTGCCATGCCTGGAAGTTGCGCCGTGAGGTGATAACCCTGCAGGGAATTTTGCAATCCACCCGAGATAATGAAATTTTCGCAGCGGAATTTTTCTTTGGTGGTGAGAATGTCTTTCACAAACGCCACCATCTCTTGAGCGGTATGGCCCACATGCACGAGGCCCTCCGGTTTTGCTCCGGGCGCACGACGTGATTCGAGGATTGAGAAATTAGTTCCGCCGTAGGCGCCAAACTCAATGGCCGCCAGAGGCAAGCGCATAAGGGCCTTGAGTGATTCAGGACCCATGCCATGACCCACTTCTTTTACCATGACGGGATAAGGCGCGTTCTCTACAAAACGAGTAATCGTCTCAAGGGGCGACACTTCCAGCAGATCACCTTCAGGCTGAAACCATTCTTGCAATGGGTTCACGTGAATGATCAAACCATCAGCGCGCAGGTCATCGACGAGGGCATGCACCCGATCGTTTTCTTTTTTGGCGATGAGTTTCTCAATCTGCGCGATGCCGAGATTCGCAAAGAGCGGGCGGCCGGGCATGAGGTCGCGCACATCAAAATCCGCGCGGCTTTGACGGTCCTCTAAAAGTGGACGACAAGAGCCAAGTCCCATGCCCAAATCAAACTCGGCACAGGCACGGGCCATGTTGGCGTTTAACACACGAGCGTGAGCGGCACCGCCGGTCATGCTGGATATCCAGAGTGGGAATTTAAATTTGAAGCCGGCGAAGTTCAGTGATTGAGGGGCTTTCGGGTGAGCCGCCAGCATCGGTTCATAAATGAAACGGGCATCACGGCTCGACTCTCCCGTTTGGGAGTCCTGCGCCATGGAAAGATGGTCCTCTTTCCGAAGGGTTAGTGCGTTCTTGCGCGGCGGCATTTGAGGGGCCATAAGAGGCATTTTCTAGCATGAATTCTGGCCGCTTCCTACTCAAAAAACGGCTTGAACAACTCTGGTCGATGAAAATCTGGCCTTCCCTCAGTATTAGGATTGAGGGCATAGAAATCACGCTCACCATGGCCTAAACAAGCAAACAGTCCTCCCCATAAATCCCCCTCTGGGAAATCACTGGGAAGCTCCAACTCGACTGTTGTTTTCCAATGGCCTGCTGTCACGGAATTTTGCGGGTGCCATACCATTTTCAAGGGCGTGTAGTAGGCCTTGCGAGGCTCCAGAATCACCAACACCAGGCCCTGCTTCAGTGGAGAAATCTGCACTTCCAAGTAAGGCGCGCGCGCATCGCTTTCATGACGGCGCAATTGAAAGAACGCCTCCACCACATCAAAATTCCAAAGTTCCCAGTTCTTGCGAACGTCACTGCCGAAGCGCTCATCCGTGGTCCAAGGGAGCTCTGCGGGCCCACGAACTTCCATAGACCACACAATCAAACGTCCGGCTCGATGAACTGAACCACTGACCTCCCAGCGAGGACGCGCGATACTTTGGTGAGGGCGAAGGACAAATTGCATAGGACAATGATAACCTGTCCACCACATGCGCGCATCCCAACCTTGGTGTTTTTTTTGTGTCATCACTCCTGGACTCGAAGAGTTAGCACTCTCTGAGTTCCTGGAGAAGCGCGCCCTCTTAGGCAGCGACGTTGATCCCGTCGCCCTGCCCGGTGGTTTTGAAATTACCCTTCCCTGGGAACAGGGCCGTGCCCTGACTGCTATTCTTAAAATTCCGACTCGTGTGCTCGTTCGTCTCACGACTTTCGCGGCGAGAGACTTCCCTAAGCTCTTTCAAAAAACCAGCGATCTTCCTTGGACGCAATGGCTGTCGCATCCGACACCTCAATGGAAAGTCAGCATTCATCAATGCCGTCTCATGCATTCAGGACGTGTTGAAGAAACATTGATTGAAGCGATGACGAAGGCCCATAGCAAAAAGCCATTTTCTAATCGCTGGCAAAAAGAAAATCTCCCGGCGGAAACCATTTACGTGCGTGGAGTGGATGATAACTGGACCTTCTCGTTGGATATCACCGGGCTCGCCCTCTACAAACGTGGCGTCTCTGAAATTAAGGGTGAAGCCCCGCTGAGAGAAACACTCGCAGCCGCTTGTTTGCGTTTTCTTTTTCGCGAACTACCTGCTCAACCGGTACACCTCTGGGATCCGATGTGCGGCTCAGGAACTTTTCTCTTCGAGGCACTTGGTCACCAACTCCCCACGGAGCGCGAGTTTGCTTATCAAACGAGTCTCTTGAATCTCGGTGTTGCGCCTTGGAAACCTAAAGCCACGTTACCGGCCTGGCCCATTGAGGCCTGCACCGGGCTTGATCTCAAACCCGAACTCGTGAATCGCTTGGCGACCACTGCCAAAATTTCGTGGGGGGTCCACGATGTTCTTGCAGCTCCCAAGGTCCCGGTCACAACGGCGCCTCTGTGGATTATCAGTAATCCTCCTTACGGAGAGCGCTTGGCGCTGCCCGAAGGTGTGCCAGAATTCGCGCGAAAGCTGAGTGAATCGCTCTCAGAATTCCCCTGTGAACGCGTACTTTTATTGGTGCCGGCGAGCTGGCCAAGTTTCAAAATCAAAGACCGCAAACCGCAAGAAATTTTGCGGTTTACCCACGGTGGCCTGGCGGTGGAAGCACGTCTCTGGCGCCTGTAGCAGGCAAAACCCTCCTCTTTCACACAGACATTAGGGGGAACGGCCGATCCTCGTTATAATTGGGGCATGAAAACGGTGATGCGCTGGGGAGCGCTGTTTTTCCTCACAACTTCTGTTTATGCCGCCTGCGAAGATATGTCGCGGGTGTACTGGAAAGTGAACACTCAACTGAAAAAAGTTGAGCTGCTCAAAGTATCCCAAAAAATTGAAAAATTTTGCCAACCGTTGGTGGAAGATTCTGCGGCCAATGTGTTGCTGAGTTTTAAGGCCGGTACAAAATCATTCCAACGCCGCTTGCATGTTCCGATCGAAACAATACATGAACAGCTCGATACAAAAAAAGAATTGAAGCCCACGCTGGTTGAATCGCAAGAACTCTATCTCGACTCACCTATTCCTGTATGGGCCCGCAAGGCTGAACTCAAAATCACTGAGATCAGCTCTGGAAAACTCTTAGGTTCAGGAGTGACCAATTGAAGTACCTACTACTCGCTCTCCTTCCATTGAGTGCTCTGGCCCAAGAGGTCGAACCCTACCGCCTGGTTTTGGTCACAGATCCAGAAAGCCGCACACGCGCAGAAGATTACAAGGCCTACATGCTTTCGAAACCCCCTTTTAATCAGCTCGGCAACCAGCTCGATATCGTCATCACAGAAATGAGTGATGCTGATATGTCGTGCTCCAATGATATGCCGGCTTCTCCACGTATTATTAGCTGCAGCACCAGCAAACTCAATAAACGTAAACGTGATCTTGATGGCCATCACGTGGCCGCGTTCACTGACAATGCCACAGGGGGCGCTGGTGGACAGACGGCCATTGCCTCTAAGGATTACCCGCTCAACACCATGATGCACGAGATGATGCACATGTATGGTTTGGCCGATGAGTATTGCTACAAAGACACTGAAGTTGAGGTGTACTGTAATCCTCCTCGTCGTGGCCCCAACGTCGCTTTGATCGCACCTAATCCGCCCTACGCTAACAAGGGCGAAGCGCTTTCAAAACACGGCGACAAGATCGGATGGACCAGTGAGATTCACGCTCCCACTCCAGTCACGCAAGACACGACTGTGTTGGGTACTCCCAGCGGTGAGTACGGCGAGAGTGCCGGTCTCTTCGAAGGTGGCCACTGCTCGAATAAGACGGGGATGGCAGAAAAAGTTTATCGTCCCTACGAAAACTCCATCATGAAAACATTGAGCGTGGATAAAATTCAGCCCTTCTATCAAGCACGTATTTTGGAAGCGATGGAGTCGGCCCGTGGCCGTCGTTTTGAAGCTCGTCGTCCGGTAGAAAATCAGGCGTGGCCGCAAATGCTCTCTGAGCCTGAGCCATCGGAAGTGGTCATTGACGACACACCCGCACAAACCGAAGAGATCATCTGTCCGCCGACACTCGGACCAGTTTCTGGTGATGGGACCAATGCGGCGACCTTGAAAGAAGAGATCGATCACATCTACCAACACATCCTCTACCCTAAAACTAAACACGAGAGACCGAATGGCCAATAAGCGCACCATCCAAAAAGACGAAATACTGATTCGCGAAGGCGAACACAGTGGCAACATGTTTTGGCTCCAAACAGGACAACTGGTTGTACTGAAGCGCAAAGGCCTGGAAGAAATTCAGCTCGGGCATATCTACGCCGGCGAACTTGTAGGCGAAATGAGTTTCCTTGATGGCGAACCACGGAGTGCCTCGGTGAAGGCCATCACAGAATGTGAATTGATTGAAATCCCACGCGAGACATTTGATAAGGTCTTTAGTGGTCAGCCGACGTGGTTCCAAGGTCTCGTGAAAACGCTCACGGAACGTTTGCGCAAAACCAACGCGAAGGTCAAAGTCTAATTTAAGTGTAATTTACTGCGCGAGGGAGCACCGGAGCTCCAGGGAATGAACCCCACCTGCCCCTCGCTCAAACTCTCCACGGCGTTAAACGCATCATCTTTCAGCCAAGACAATTTTAAACTTCTCTCTTCGCCCTTAGGGTTGATCACACGTAGGTCAGCCCCTCGAGTCAGTCCCGGACCACGCACGCGGATAGCGAGCCAAGATTCACGTTTGCCCTCGAGAACTTCACCGCATAACCGTTCATCATGACCCAAGTGTTGATTCTTAAGTTTGTTAAACAGCACATCCGACTTGTTCACATCCCAATAGCCGCGCATCCAATCAGTGTTCCACGCCTGCTTGAGCGCTTCACGATTTTCATCCTGGGGACTGGCGATAAAATTCGCTACCAACGGGGCAACCGAAGATTGCAGACGATGATCAATACGGGCGTAATCAATCCCGGCCGCTTGCATATCACTCCAGCGCTCGAGCAAGCCGAGATCTTTGGGATGGAACATCAACGTGCCGTGGGCATTTTCCTGCAACGGAAAACCTTTATGGGGCGATTCTTCACTGGCGCCCGTCGCCTTCCACTCGCTGCCCTCAGGAGCACTGGCGAGACTTGAAAGCAGCGGGCGGGGCGAATGAAACAAGAGCAGTGGGCCCAGCGCCATCACCTCTAATGGAAGACCGAGCTGCTGGCGCCACTGGCGAATGACAGACAAAGGCAATTCAGGTGAAAGAGCAATGCGTGTCAACCGTGCGCCGAGACGCTGCTTCCAAGATTCAATCGCCATTTGGTTGTGATGACCGGCCTCAAGAATGAGATGGATATCGCAGTTGAGATTTTCCCGCGCCCACCACGCCGCTCCGGCATCACGAACCCGGATGGCATCAAAGACGCTCGGAAAGTTTTTAAGTTTCAGCGTGAGGTCGCGAAAGCGCGGCTCTTCCATCAAGGCGTCCCATTCAAAAGAGACGGTAAGGCCTTTTGCTTTCGCCGCATGAGCGAGGACGCTGGCGTCCTCCCAACTAAGCGTACCGCGACGGGAAAACTCCTTCACGGCAACGATGCAATCAACATCATTCCAAAGGGCCAGTTCTTCTAACGAGAGTAAGTAAACGGCGCCCTTCATAAACTTTTACCCAGTCGCACCACTTGACCCGCGGCCAAACCGGGTGTCCAAGGAAAGCGCACTAAGCTTGATGGTTTTGAACGTGTCAGTGCGCTGTAATCTGGCGCGAGCATTTCCCGCGCAGATAACGTGACGGTCTCGCCCTCAAATGTAAGTGCTTCTAGACGAGCGTCTTGCTCAAAAGACTGTTTACACTCAAGCAAAACGCCGCGCTCGGGCCCGGCACTTAACACCACGCCGGCCATGCCCCAGGCACTGTCGACGTGTTCGCGTTCATCAAAAATAGAATCCGCACCGGCCGGCCCAACAAGAGAGGCTTCCGTGGCATCACGGTGAGGAAGACGGCGCAGTTCCTCCTGCCACTCGCCCCACGGAGCATTGTCCCAGTGGCCGTGCTCTTTCCAGAAATCCAGCGCACGTCGATACACCCGCGTGGTGGTGGCAGCGTAGAGCGGGCTCTTCATGCGACCTTCGACTTTGAGAGAAACAATCCCCTCTTGCACAAAGCGCGGCAGCACAGAAAGGCCCTCGAGATCTTTTGAACTCATGAAGAAGGCACTTTCGTTTTTACCGTCTTCAAACTTGATATCGTAACTGAAGCGGCAGCTATGAGCGCAGCCGCCGCGATTGGAATCTCGGCCTTGAGTAAAATTGGAAATCACGCAGTGACCGGAGTAGGCCATACACATGGCCCCATGAACAAACTGCTCCATCTCGACGCCGCTCAAACGCTGGAGCGCTCCCGCATCATGGACTGTCACTTCACGCCCGAGCACCACGCGAGTGGCCCCAAGCTCTTGCCAGGCCTTCACACCCGCTAGATTAAGCACTGAGGCCTGGGTTGAAACATGCAAAGGAATCGGTCCATGCTCACGGACCAAAAGGGCGACGCCAGGATCGGAGACGATGACTGCATCTACTGCGATAGATTTCAAATAACGGATGAAATCCGGCAACTCTACCAGGTCCTCATCATGCAAAAAGCCATTAAGCACCACATAGACTTTGGCGCCACGCTGATGAGCAAAGGCCACACCAATGGCCAGCTCTTCACGGGTGAAATTATCCGCGGCCGCTCGCAAGCCATAGTCCTGGCCCGCACAATAAACAGCATCGGCCCCGTAAAGTACGGCGGTTTTCAGCTTATCGAGGTTGCCCGCAGGTGCGAGGAGTTCCGGAGTAAAACGTTCCATTGGGCTTTCATTTACCAAAATGCAGTCGTTTGTTAAACTCATTCTAAGATGCTGAAAAAACTCCTTATCCTTTTGCCCCTGGGGACACTCGCCGCCATCGGTTTTTTGGCCTGGCAGCGTGTTCAAACGAACCCGGATGGTGTGATTCCCTTGCCCTACACCCTTCCGGCGGTGGGTGAGAAAATCGCAGTGGACGCGCCTTTATTGATTGTGGGCGATCGCATGGCCGCGCGCTTTGGCCTATTTAAAGAAACACTCTCGCTGGATATTTCCACCGGCCTTTCAAAACCACTCAAAACGGGTGTGCTGGCCGGTGAACGAAACGGACTTCATCGCACTCTGCGGGTTTTGGAAAATCTGGAAAAGTGGCCCAAGATCATGCTCTACACCGGCGGCTCAGAAGAGCTGGTAGAAGAAAAGTTTTTAACTCGTGAGATCCCCACCATTCGCAAAAATTTTGAGCGCTATGCTGATGATCGCTGGCGCACACTGCTGATGCTGTGGCCTGAATCCGCCCGCTTACTTTACGACCCTCTGGTGCGCCAGGTGCTGCCTGATGAGCCGGCCACGACTCCTGCCCGCGAGATGTCGGAGGCTGAATATCAAGTGCGTCTCGAGCTCTCCTACCGCATTTTTGAGATAGAACTCGAGCGCATGGTGGAGCTTTCACGCACGCAGGATGTGGTGCTGATTTTCATGACCGCCCCTGTGAATCTAGATATCCCACCCAAGAAAACTTGCACCGTGGCCAACACCAATGAAGCCACTCGTGAGATGGCGGCCATTCGTGAATTGATTCGCCAGCAAGACTACAAAGCCGCTTACCCCCGTGCACGCGAGCTCGCTGACAACACCATCGCCAATGCGGAAGTCTTTTTCCTTTTTGGCCAGGTCGCGCAAAGAATCGGGCGTAGTGATGAGGCGAAGGCCGCCCTTCGCAAAGCCGCTGCTTTTGATTGCCGCAGTTGGCGCGCCAATGAAGTCACCAACAGCATCATCCGCAAAGTAGCACGGGATCACCGCGTGGCCTTGTTTGATTTTGCTGACATGGTGGATGATGATTGGCGCAAGAACACCACGTTCTTTGATGAAATTTACCCGCAAGATCTTTACTATGAAAAGGCCAGCAAGGCCTTGGCGGTAGTCTTGAGACGTATGCTTAAACTGTGAGGACGCTATGCAAACTTATGATGTTGAGCTGAAAAAAAATGAAGTGCTCTGCCGCGAAGGTGATGTGGAAACCGATCTCTACATCGTGCAGTCCGGTGAGTTGCTGGTTTGTGTACGGAAGGGAACTCAAGTCACAGCGGTGGCCAAACTGGGCCCGGGTGAATACATCGGTGAACTCTCCTTCTTCGACAATAAACCTCGTGGGGCCGACATTATTGCCCTGGGAGATTGTAAGCTGGTTAAAATTCCCGCCGTTGAAATCCGTGAAAGCTTCCCGGCCTGGCTGACGACCGTGGGCAAGATGCTCGCCCTGAAATTGCGCCTCCACGACGATGTGATTCGCAGCAAAGGGATCAAAAAATCCAATGTGGAAACCATCAAGCCTTTGAGCATGGACGATCAGCGGATGTACAATCAACTCCTGAGTAAATAAATCCTATATAAAGCCATCTTTGGCCCCATGCGTCCCGAAAGGCACCGCCTTGAGGGCGCATCTTGCGCCTGGAGACCCGTCTAAAACTGGGTTTGGGTTGGCATGAGTCTTGAAATACCCTCTGACAACAGGGAGTCCAAGGATACGGACTCCCCAGAGCTCAAGCTCTGGAGCCCACACAAGGAGGATCCCATGAAAGCTTTTATCTTCGTTCTGATGACAATCGTTCTCAGCGCCTGCGCAACCCCAAGCCGCCACCCTATTGAAGAAGGCGGAAACCTAGGCGGGTTTAAAGGCCAAAACAGTGGTCCCGATCGCTACCAGGCCGGTTACTTTGAACCAGGTAGTACACGTCGTTAACGGCCCTTGTCAGACATGCAGGTCTTACTTATAAAGTCGGCATACATTTGTGTGCCGACTTTTATGACGAGGAGACCTCTCTTTGAAGCCCAATTACTCACAAGCTAATACCCGTTTTCAAAACGTCGACTCGTTCAAAGAATGGACGACCGAAGCAGCCGATGAAGTTTACCAAATCTCGCGCTGGGGTGAAGGCTACTTCGCCATCAACCAAACCGGCGACATGTGTGTTCTCCCGCAAAAAAATCCGAACGGCCCACGCATCAACATGATGGAAGTGATCGAGGAAATGAAGCTCAAGAAGCTCGCGTTCCCGGCCGTGATTCGTTTCCACGATATTCTTCGCTCGCAAGTCACCAACATCAACAAAACATTCCGTGCTGTCATCGAGGAAGCGCGCTTCAACGGTCAGTACACCGGTGTGTACCCGATTAAAGTAAACCAGATGCGCGAAGTGGTGGATGAGATCGTGGATGCAGGCGCGCCATTTAACTACGGTCTGGAAGCAGGCTCGAAGCCTGAATTGATCGCGGCCCTTGCGATGAACACCAACCAAAACTCACTCACGATTTTGAACGGCTACAAAGACGAAGACTTTTTGCGTCTCGCTCTCTTGGGCATTCAGCTTGGTCGCAAAGTCATTGTCGTGGTTGAAAAATACTCTGAACTTTTACAGCTCCTCGATCTTGCGCAGAAAACCGGTGTCGAGCCAATGATCGGTCTTCGTGCAAAGCTCGCGACAAAATCGACGGGTAAATGGGCCGGCTCTTCGGGCGACTACGCCAAATTCGGTCTCACCATTCCAGAAATTCTCCAAGCCGTTCGCCACTGTAAATCTATTGGTAAAGAACACTGCTTGAAGCTCTTCCACTTCCATATCGGCTCTCAGATTCCAGACATCCGCACCATCAAAGACTCCATCACAGAAGCCTCACGCATTTTCTGTAAGCTGGTGCAAGAAGGCGCGAAGCTTGAGTACTTCGATGTCGGCGGCGGCGTGGGCGTGAACTACGACGGCACCGGCTCAATTAACTACTCACTGAAAGACTACGTCGGCGACGTGGTTTATATCCTCAAGCAGACCTGTGACTTGGAAGATGTTCCGCACCCGAACATTGTGTCTGAGTCGGGCCGTTTGGTGACAGCTCACCACTCGTGCGTGATCACCAACGTCTTCGGAGCGATCGAGATTGGTAAATCTGATTTGCCGACCGATAAAAAAATGAATGAGCACGTGCTCGTGACAAACATCCGCGACATCTCAAGCGACATCACCGACAAGAATTACAAAGACGTTTACTCTGATGCTTTGAAAATCAAAGAAGACACCGAGAGTGCCTTCAAGCTCGGCGTTTTGAATCTCGAAGAGCGCGCCAAAGTAGAAACACTTTTCTGGAAAATTTCACGCGCGGTGATCGAGCATTCTAAAAAAGACGAATACGCTCCCGACGAAATTCTCATGCTGAGAAATCAAATGGCGCAGCAGTACCTCTCGAACTTCTCGGTCTTCCAGTCGGCCCCAGATACTTGGGGTATCGGTCAGATTCTTCCCGTGTTGCCGATTCATCGCTTGAATCAGCGTCCGGAAGTCTTGGCAAGCATCGCCGACATCACGTGTGACAGTGACGGCAAAATTGATTGCTTCCTCTCTCCAGACGGCCCCTCACAAACGGTGCCGATGCATAAGCTCAATGACGGCGAAGACTACTACATTGGTCTCTTCATGACGGGCGCCTACCAAGACATCATGGGTGATATGCATAACTGCTTCGGTCGTTTGAATGAAGTGCACGTGTTCTGTGATGATGATGACCCAACTGACTTCTACATCGAAGAAATCATCCCCGGGAACCGCTCTGACCAAGTGTTGAAAACGCTGCAGTACAACCCTGAGACTATGGCACAAACCATGAAGGCGAATATTGATCAGCAAGTGAAACGCGGAAAGATCAGACCCCGTGATGGCGTGGATCTTACTGATTTTTATGAGGACTGCCTGAAAAGCTATACTTACCTCCGAAAATGACCTTTTTCGCACCCCTTCGGGGGTGCGATCTGTCTCCATATCTTCACAATTCCTTGATAAGACGATCACTCCCCCTGGCATGCTTCGTGAAGTATAGTCCCTCAACTGGCCCTGGAAGGGCCCTAGAGGGAGGATCCCATGAAGTCGTTAATGTTGATCGCTGTGAGTTTGATGTTCGTTTCATGCGCCAGTACCCGCGCTAACCTCGAGAAGGCACAGCAGCCTGATCGCACCATTGCTAACACCCCGAACTTAGGCCAGGTCGGTCAGTTCAACATGAGTGTGATCGGCCACTAGTCTAAAAAAAATACCAAGTCCGCTCTACAGTTCCAGATCACAGCTAGCATGAGGGAATGAAATATCTTTTCACCTTCATGCTGGCCGTCACTCTCGCCCCCGCCTGGGCCAGTAAACCTGTCATGCCAGATGATATCGCCACAGAGCTCGCGGAGCTTTTGCATAATGGCAGTGAAGAGCAGCAGGAAGTTGAAACCACTCCCGATGCAACTGAAGACCAGAATCTCGGCCAACGTGCGCTGGGTTGGTTACGTCGTCAGGCCGATCGTGCCGAAGAGGCCCTCGAGCGTCGTCGAGCTGCTGGTGGCTCACAGCTCTCAGTCATGACGGAAAAACGTGTAGAAGAAATTCTCACGCAATACTCACTAGGCACCGGCTGGTCAGAAGAAACTCTCAAAAAACTCACTCCCTTTATGGGCGTCAAGATTCTGGATTCCTTCGCTGCTCTTCCTCCAGAAGAGCGTGAGGCGGCCTTGAACGAAGTGATGGATATCTACTCTCGCCTCCCAGTGAACTTGCTTATCACCTTACGCCAGCGCAATCGTGGCATTGATCTCGTGGCCGACAATGTCACCAATCATCCGGCCATGGAGTCTTACGCCAACCGTCGTCCACGGGGCTGGGCGGAAGGACGCACCTGGAGTGAAGTGCCAGGCGCAGGGGCCACTGGCCGTCACGGAACCATCATTGCGGGCAATTCACTTCATCGCGGGCACGGCTCAGTTGATTTGATTTTGCATGAAGTGGGTCACACGGTGGACCGTTACTTCAAAGACCGTGATGGCACTATGGATTTCTCGAACACGCGTATTTTCTCGGAAGTGAATAGCGCGACACCGTTTGAAGCTCTCTACGGTCGTTCGGCCGGCTATCAAAGCTCAAATGATGAAGAAAATTTTGCGGAGATGTTTGCGCTCTATTTCGCCACACCGGAAACTCGGCAGCACTTGAGCGAGATTTTCCCCGCAGGCCATAGCTACTTTCAAAGCGCTTTCTAGGATTCCATCTCGAGATACTGATTCTTGTATCCGATGTAACTCTTGTAGTGATTTCCGTATCTATTGAGTTCTTGCGGAGTCAACGGACGCGTCACTTGCGCCGGGCGCCCCATGATCATACTGCCCGCCGGAAAAACTTTTCCTGGCGGCACCAAGGTTCCGGCCGCCACCACAGAATTTTCCCCGATGATCGCCCCATCCAAAATAATCGCGCCCATCCCGATCAAACATGAATCTCCAATGGTGCAGCCATGCATGACCACACTGTGACCGATGCTGACGTTCTTACCAATGGTGAGACCATCTTTTTCTGTCACATGCAGCATGCTCAAGTCTTGCACGTTGGTATTCTCGCCGATGCGAATGAAATTCACGTCGGCACGGACCACACAGTTGTGCCAAACAGAGACATGATCACCGAAGACCACTCGGCCGACAATCTGCGCGCCCGGTGCGATGTAAACACCACTGCCGAAACTATGCGTCCATTGCAAATAGCGGTGAATGGGCATGCAATTCTCCTCGTAATACGCCTAACATCTTGATGCCTTCGGGGAATAGCTGTGAAGGCACCAACTGCACCTTACCGCCTTCACGCAAGACAGTGGCAGCGAGTTCTGTCTCAGGAGTCAAGGGCGCCGGTGCACGCATCAAAAGCAGACGCGAGATACTTCCTTCTTCGGCGGCACGGGCCAATTCAAGCATATCGCTCAGCACTCGCCCGGCGCGCATTTGGGTGCGCAGACGTTCTTGAAAATGACTGATGTAGACTTCCCGTACTTTCACACGAAAAGTTTCTGCACTCCCCAGAATTTGTGGGCAGGTCAGTGCCGTGAGGTCACTGCTCGTGTGAGTGATCACGCCGTAAGGATGTTGGAAGAATTTCACGAAAGCACTCACCAGATTTTCTTCGCCTGAAACCACCACCGGCAAACGGGCCAGGCGTGGCACTTGGAGCAAGTGCATGGCAAAGCGCTTGAGTCCCATGAGTGGTCGATGGGCGACAACACCATGAAGAAAAGCCTGCTGTGGGATCACATCGGTGAGCACATCACGCGCCTCGATCAGCTCGAGTTGAATATTGTCGCCAATATAAAAACGCAGCTCGGAGGATGTGAGGATAATAAGGGCGTACTCAGGATTACTGAAAAAATCGATAGGCTTCAAATAAACATCAATGTTCTACCAGCGGGCCTCATGCCACGCTGTCTCGACTTTCAGTATAAACTATCGCATGCTGATTTTGCAGGGAAACCGCCTTTCAAAGTGAGTCACTCAACTATGTCGCTGGCCTCTCCTGACATTCCACTAGACTGGGGACTTGATCCAACGGCCCCTCACAGTAAGCAATTGAATGAGCAACTAGGTGCGCTAGCGCGACGCTTGGTAAAAACCTTTCACGAAACGGCCGGCGATAAAGAAGCACGACGCCAGGCGGTTTCACGTTACTATCGTAAGTTCTACACCATGACGCTTTGTAAAAGTTGCGTCGCGGCCGGTGTGAATAGTTCACCTGCTCGTGATCGTGTGCTGGATTTCCCATGGTGGGAGTTGGAAGAAGATCGTTTTATGTGTCTTAAAGTTTGGGAGAAAATCAATACATGAATCTTGTCTTGGCCAGCACTTCGCCCTATCGTCGCGCCCTGCTTGAACGCTTGGGCTACCCTTTCACCTGCGAAAAACCTAACGTCGATGAAGACCGCTATAAAACCGAAGGCCGCTCACCCAAAGAGCTGGCAGCATTACTGGCACGGGAAAAAGCACGAGAAGTCTCACTGAGAAAACCAGGGGCCCTGGTGATCGGTGGTGATCAAGTGGCCGCCATCGGCACCAGCATCCTCGGAAAACCTGGCAGTATCGATATGGCCGTCGCGCAACTTTTGCGACTTCAGAATCAAACGCATCAGCTCTACACCGCGGTTCATCTCATGGGCCCGGGCATTGATGTTCCTATCATGGAAGTCACTCACCTCACCATGCGTGCTCTGAATTTTCAGCAAGCACGTCATTACGTGATGAAGGATCAGCCGCTGGATTGCGCGGGCTCATATAAGTTGGAAGTGACAGGTGTGAAACTGTTTTCAAAGATTGAAGGCGCCGATCACGACGCCATCGTAGGATTACCGCTCATCAGCTTGCAGACGCAGCTCTTAGCTCTTGGTTTTAGTTTTTTTGATGAGACTCGCTAGCTCGATGATCTGACGGTTCTCGCGGACAAAAAGTCCCTCGTCCCCTTTCAAAGCATCGGTCAGCATGGCGCGCGCGACTTGATCTGCCTGTACTGGTGCGCGTCCTGGTAAGTAGCGTTGCAGAATTCCTGCCACGGGGCCCATGGTTTTCTGCGCCACCAACTCACCCATGCGCAACTCGGGACGGGCCGCGAGCAACAATGAGGGACGGTAAATAAAGAAGGCCTGGAACAAATGGTCTTTAAGAATTTTTTCCACTTCCGCTTTGACACGCAAGTAAGCAAACATCGAATGCGGGGCCACGCCCTGCGCACTCACTAAGTAAAAACGGCGGACACCGGTTTGTTTGGCCACAACGAGAGCTTGGTGTGCCGTATGCAGTTCGAGTTCGCGGAATTTTTCTTGGTCGCCGGCTTTCTTAAGCGTTGAACCAAAGCAGTAGAAAAAATCACTGATGTTGGTATCAAGTTGCCATGGGCGAAAAAATTCTGCGTAGTCGTGGGTGACAATTTTTTTATTTTCTAAACTTAGCGCTTTACGCACGGGCGCATGCACTTTGTTGAATTTGTCGGAATCTACCAAATGGCGCAAAAGCTGTTGTCCGACGGCCCCCGTGCCCCCTAGAATGAATGCGTGCCGCTTAGCTGCTGATGACATGTTCAAAAACCTCCGACTTGAGGAATATTGTATGACGAGCTTTATGAAAAGATTAGCGATAGTTTTAGGCCTCGTCGGGGCGGCCGTTCCAGTACTCGCTCAACCCAAGTTTCTACCCGTGGCCCCCAAGGGATTCAAAGTATCGCTTTTCGGCACGGCCACTAACGCTCGCCAAATGGCGCTGTCGCCAAAAGGCCCCGTCTACGTTGGAAGTATGGAAGCGGGCACGGTGCATGTGATTCAGGCCGGCAAGTCCAAGCCATTTTTGACTGACCTCACCTATCCCAGTGGTCTCTTATGGCACAAAGGCGATCTTTACGTAGCAGAGATCTCTCGCCTTTCGGTCATCCGTGATGTGGATGCCGTTGTGGCCAAAGGCAGCAAGCCTAACTTAGTTCCCCTTAAAACCAATTTCCCTAATGACCTCAACCACGGCTGGAAAACACTCGCGCTCGGGCCGGATGAAAAGATCTATATTCCTGTCGGGGCACCTTGCAACATCTGTCCGCCGGATGCTCCCTACGCCTCCATTCATCGCGTGAGCTTGGATGGAAAAAATATGGAAACTGTGGCGCGCGGGATTCGTAACAGCGTGGGCATGACTTTCCATCCGCAAACCAAAGAGCTGTGGTTCACCGAAATGGGTCGCGACATGATGGGCGACGATATGCCACCTGATGAAATTAATATTCTCAAAGTCGGCGCACACTATGGCTTCCCCTATTTGCATGCCAAAAAAGTCAAAGACCCTAACTACTTTGCCCAAATGCCGCCGAAGTTGGTGACCACTCCTCCCGTCATCGAAGTTCCGGCCCACGCCGCGCCGATTGGCATTTTGTTCACTCACAACTCTCCGAGCTTTGCCAAAGCTTACCCGGGTTGTTTCTTGGTTGCCCTTCATGGCTCATGGAACCGCTCGAAGAAAAACGGCTACGAGGTTTCTCTCGGTTGCCCGGATAAACAAAACCAAATCGCGGCGCTTAGACCGTTCCTCACAGGCTTCTTAAAAACACCCACCGTCTTGGGACGCCCCGTGGATCTCCAGTGGGACAAAGACGGCGCCTTACTGGTTTCAGATGATCATGCCGGCGCTGTCTGGCGCGTGGAGAAGACAAAATGAAATTCCTGTTCGTTCTTTTCTTTCTCGCATCCTGTGCGCATCAAGTTGGTGTTCCTCACAAAGAGGGCGCGAGCATTATGCAACTCGCGACCAACGAAACCTCAACTGAATTCAACATCCTTCTCAACCGCAGTGATGCCGCCGAGTTTATTGTCATAAAGCCCAATGGTGAAACTGTCCTGCCCACCTCACAGCAGGCCATTGAGCGCCCAAGTTCTGAATGGGTCATGCACCAAGTCCAATTCACGGCCCTCGCGCCGGCCAACGAAGATTTTCAGTTGATCGTGAAGTCCCGCGGACGTGTGCTGGATCAAAGAATTTTCCGTTTGTTCTCCAATCAGGGGGAACGTTTGCGTTTTGTGGTGGGTGCCTGCTCTGATGTTCGCCAAAGCACTCATCAGTCCAAGATGTGGGCCAGTGTGGCCGCGCAGAATCCTGAATGGGTTTTCTTGATCGGTGATAACGTTTACGCCGCTCAGGACGAAAAAGAAATCACTGACGCAGCACTTCTGTGGCAACGCTATGTGGATCATCGCCGCAGCTTGGATATCTATCACTGGAAAAAACTCATTCCCGTTCACAGCATTTGGGATGACAACGATTACGGACAAAAAGATGGCGGCCTGAGCTACGCTCTGAAAGACGAGGCGCAGGCCATTTTCAAGGCCTTCTTTCTCCCGGCCTTTGCTGTCGACAATCTTATTCCCGGCCCTGGTGTGGCCGGTCGATTACAGCTGCGCGGGATGCATTTTGCGTTCCTAGATAACCGCAGTTTCCGCGATGACAAGAGCACTGACGGTGAGCACTTTGGTGCTGAACAAGAGGCCTGGATGCTTTCAGCGCTTAAATCTTCTCAGCTTCCGACCTGGCTGATTTCAGGCGACCAGTTTTTTGGCGGGTACCATAAGTATGACTCTTTTGAAGGTCGCCATCCGCGCGCCTTTGAAAACTTCCTCAAACAACTTAAAGAAGTGCCTACTCCGTTTGTGTTTGTCTCCGGCGATCGTCACATGACAGAGATCATGCAGTTTCCCCGGGCACTCTTAGGGCAGTTAAGTTTTGAGCTCACCACCAGTCCTCTCCACGGCAAGATCTATCCCGGTAGTGGGACGGCAGAAGCGAATCCATGGCGTGTGGTGGCCAATGACAGCAGCTTGAACTTCATGTCGATTGAGACGTGGCTAGAAGAGTCTAGCTGGAACGTGCATGTGGTTTCACGCAACGAGCTGGGCACTGAATTGTTTCGTCGGGAATTATCGTTAACGACAGAGGCCTTAAAAGATTTCACCATCGAGAAGAGACAGAAGCGCAGAAAGTACCGGCGGGCACGCTGGCGCCGCCGGTAAACTCATTTTTATTGGTTAAAGATCTTTTTGATTTCGTCTTTTTCTGGATCGACTGCTTCTTTCTTCACGGGTTTTTCAGCACCCTTGGTTTTCAAGAGGACACGATCCAGATTTCGCATGTAGGCCTTAGACACTTTCTCGAACAATGAATCATTCTCAGATCCGGCCAGGCCGCCATTGCGGTTTTTGTCAGCTGAGTCGAGCATATTTTTAAGATCGCCTTCCTTCATACCGGTTCTGCGAGCAGCATCACCCAAAGCATCTTTGCCGTCTGCGCCGCCGTTAGCACCACTATTGATACCGCTGCCGTTATCAGCCACACCATTCAAGGCATCAAGGCCGGCACCATAGTTATCGCCCGAACCCAAGCCAGAACCTGAACCAGATCCTGACCCAGAACCACTCATTGAAGATCCGCCGCCGGCACCTGCACCATTCGGATTGGCGACTGCGCCGAACTTCTGTCCCGCTTCTTTATTCTTGTCTGCAAGCGAGCCAGCGCCACCATTCAAGGTGCCCATGCTGCCGCCGATACCGGAGTAAGAAGAGTTATCACCCGGACGTGCCAGGCCTGACACACTCGAAAGTGGTGAGTTCAAATTACCGAAGAACTTTTTCGCAGAAGCCAAGCGCGTCGATGAAGCCGCGTTACCCTTCGTGCGATTTTGGAAATTCAAGTTCGCTTTGTTGTCTTTGGCGACACGCTCAGCAGTACGGCGAGCGGCATTCAACACACGCAACTCAAATCCGTCCGTCAAACCAGCGTTGGTGGCCGTTCCTTGACCAGTGGCATTGCCACTGCGTGGGAGACCGCCGCCTTCAGGGAGCCCCATGAACTCAGCTGAGAGTGGGAAGCCCAGTGAACGGAAGCTGCGGAAGACATTGTTGCGAGTCTCACGGCCTTCGACGTTGTCACCCATGCCCAGGCCATAACGATCGCCGGTCACTTGGTAGCGGCCGCGACGAATCGCCAAGTCTTCCGCGTAACGATTGAAGGCATCATCCAACTCAATACCGCGACGGATAGAGAGTGTGGTGAGCAAGCGGATGTTGTGCAACAACGAGAGGTAGTAGTTTTCGAGATAGGCCAATGGATAACCAATGCCCGACTGGCCCGACATATGACGCCAGTTGAAGTGTAATTGGTAAACGTAGTTGGCGAAGAGTTCAGCATTCTTTTCGCTTTCAACTGAGCAAGGCTTCGAGGTGTCGGCCGGACAGAAGATATCACCATGGCCCCAAGGGTTCTGGTTGATGCCATCGTAGTTCTGAGCACCGCACTCGCGCAGGTCACGGCAAAGAGCGTACTTCTTCACGGCCTGCTTATACTTATCAATGCGTTCTTGGGTGAACTGGAACTGAGGCTTAAAGTTCGCCTGAGCGTCGATGTACTTATCGAAGTCTGGGAAGAATCGTGCCTTATCTGAGGCCACTGCTTTCTTCTTACCAATCGATGATGCCCAAGCGCAGCCTTTCTGGAAGCCCGAATTCACCTCGGCCACCCACTTGTAATCCAGATTGAGCGTTTCTTCATAGAACTCCGGCAAGACTGGATCCATCAAAGTCTTATCCGACATCACTTCTTTCCAAGGCTGGAAATCAGCTTTGTTAGCGATGGCCGCATCTGGCAATGGACGATAGAAGCTGCGCGCGCACATGGTCCCTTTGAACGGGCCCGAGCACGGGTTCGGCTGCATGCCGGGGTAGCCCACTGCGGCTGCATAAGTTTGCGCACAAGTACGGTCTTCTTTTTTCTTCCAAGGGAACACTTGCTCAATGCCAGGATTGTTACTGAACGCTGGCCAGTGAAGGATGCGGTAGAAGGTTTTACAGTAGAAGAGTTTCAAGAATCCACAGCTCTTCTTCTCAACCAAGCGGTCTTCGATCATCACGTTCGGGAAGTCTTTACTAAAGGACTCGACCACGTTGAAGCCACCAGTCGGGTTGCCTTGCATCCCGGTAACGACGAGTCCCACACCGAGGACACCCCCTGCAATACCGGCGGCCAGGGCGACGGCACTCAAGGCGAAACCTACACCCACCACAAGAAGCGCGAGGATAAGGAACAACAAGAATTTAAAGGTCTTCTTCTTCCAAGAGTGAACCTTACTCTCAGTATGAACATAGCCGCGGTACCAAGAGTCTTTTGATTTATCAGCTTCGTAGGCCTGGATGATAGTTTTATCCACCCCACCCGACTTCATTTGTGAAAGACGCGCGTTCCAGTAACTGGTCAAACGGGCCACAGGTTTTTTTGCACGGTTAATGTCTTCGGCAATGGTCTGCAACTCTGTTTCCACTTTCTCTGTGTCCATAAACACATCGATCTGGTTACATGAGCGTAAACGCAACCAACGCACGAGAACTTCTTCGTGGTTAATACCTGCGGCACCAGAGTCGATATTATCAACATCATCGACACCTTGGCGGCCCTGGCCTGCCATCTTCTCAAGTTTCTGCAGGTACATGGCCACGTAGTTCGGGAACTCGACGCCGTCTCTGTAAGGCTGCTCAGCAGAATCCGGCAGCTTGAGGGCATCGCGCATTTCACCGTCGCGGCAGATTTTGTTTTCTGGCTGACCGGTACATTGTGAGTAGAAGAAGGCCTGTTTCTCCGGAGAGAACTTTTCTGGGCCAAAGGTGTACACACACTGACATGACACCAGCAAGTCGAGGTACTTCAACTGTTCACGAGTTGAGTAACGGTTGTCACGAATCTCATTCATGAGATCTTTCGTGCGGGTATAAAGGTTTTTTGGGTTCGCTTTTCCGCCGGCATCGAGCAAGTGCCACATGTCCTGCGTGCCGCGACCAGAGTAGCTGGTTTCAAATGAACGCACGAAAAGATCGGCGTTACGAAGTAAGTTAGAAGAATCGAGCCAGTTGTCTTTGCCGGTATCAAACTCACACATCTCTACATTCGAGCGCTCCTTAGGAGTGATCGCTGGAATGTTGTAGCGTTTGACGTATTCTTCTTGCGTGAAGACTTTACCGATTTTTTTGCCGGCCTTAATGGCAGCCGCGTTGTCGCCTGCCATTTTTTTGCGAATAGCGTAGACCTTCAGCAACTCGGCTTTGCGTTTTGCCGCGTCCTTAATGTTCATCACTTTTTTAACTTCAGCTTCGATCAAATCCAGCTGCGCCACTGAGAGGGCTTCGTCGTTCACCCAAGTCCCTTGCGAAGTATTGGGTCCGTTGCTTACCGGAACTTCGAGCTCTTGCGCGTGGGCCGAGAACGCGAATAAGTTCGCCGCCACTTGCTGCCAGATGTTTTTTGACTCAACTGATGCTTGAGGTGCTGGCAAAATGAACGGAGGCATTTCAAGGGTGCACATGCCATCGATGCCGATAATGAAGCCGCGGCAGCACTGTTTATTACCAGCAGGCTTCTGCCCTTCTTCGAGGCACATATCGCAAATATATTTGTCTTGGCATTTGCCGCTGGTGCATTTGCCTGAGCAGCATTCATCGGCCGCTGAACAAGAGGCTTCTTCCACTTTGCAGCTCACACCCTCCACTCCATAGTCCTGACGACGGCACACACCGGCCTGACAGTTTGGATTTTCGGGAGTGCATTCAGCGCCCAGTGGAATGGTTGGGAAGCAACCCATGACCGGAGCACAAACACCTGCGGCTTCTTCCGCTGGTTTGCTGCAAATTTTTGATGCGCATTCAGAGTGATCGCCACAGGCCTGGTTTTGTTTCTTGCCTGAGGCCGTTGCTTCAAGTGTCACAGAGACACCTGTGACTAGGCCCGCACAGCATTCAGAACCGGCGAGAACAGCGTTCGCGTTGGTGCACGCAGGCTGCGCCGCTTGCAAACCATTGAAGTTCACAGCTGCGGTACATTTAGCAGAGCGCTCATTGAGTAGAGCGCTACTTGGATCACTGCCGGCGGTGAGCACTGCTTGGTGAGCAACTAAGCACGCTTCAACCTCAGCTAATTTAGCGTTGTGTTGTGCAAGGCTGATATAACCCGAAACATAAAAGTCATTGCTGGCGTTCACCAGTGTCGTGCGAAATTCTGCTTGAGTGAGCTTTTCAGGATCATTGGCGTAGAGATCTGACGTGAGTCTCGTGGCTTGACCTTGAATAGCAGCGAAAGATTCAGCGCGGGTGTACTCCTGCACTGGTGAATCATCCACCGGACCTTCATCGTCTTGGGCGATGGCCAATTGGGGTGAAACGAGAAGAACGAGCATCAGCAAAAGAGTTAATGACTTCATATGACAACCTCTGGATTATTCATCTATGATTATAAGTCTCTAAGGACTTAGCGAACAAGCGCACTGCCACAACTTAGGGTATTTAGGTCCAGGCCCCTTAGCGGGGATGGCCAGTTTTGGTGGCAGTTTGAGCAAAGGACACCCCTTGAGCGAGACCATGACCCCCTGGGGCGGCCCCACCCAGTTTTTTTACTCCCTGACACCTGATGTGATTGATCAGGCGATGCGCGCCCATGGGCTTAGACCTTTGGGTCGAGTCATGGCCCTCAACAGTCTTGAAAACCGCGTTTACGATGTAGAAGTCGCCCCCATCGAAGTGCCGGAAGGGCCCTTTGCCCCTGATGCGGTGGTAGTGAAGTTCTATCGTCCTGGCCGTTGGAATGAAGCCACTCTTCGTGAAGAGCACAACTTCTTGGCCGAATTGAATGAATACGAAATTCCGGTGGTCTCACCGTTGCAAAAAAACGGTGAAACACTCTTCAAACACGAAGAAACCGGCCTGCTCTACACGGTTTTCCCAAAAGTTCGTGGGCGCCTGAAAGATGAGTTGAACAAAGAAGAGTCGCGCCAGATTGGCCGCCTCATCGCTCGCCTGCATAACATCGGTAACCTCAACGCTTTCAAGGCGCGTCCGACCCTGAACACCACTGATTGGTTGCTGGGTAATCTCACGGCGGTGGAGGCCATGGAGTTCATCGACCCTGATCTCAAGAAAAGTTTTGCGTTCATGGTGCAACAGCTCCATGGTTTGATTACACCGATGATCCAAAGCCTGCCGCTGCAACGAGTGCACGGTGATTTCCATCGGGGCAACGTGCTGTGGACCAATCAAGGTGCCTGGATCACCGATCTCGATGACTGCGTGATGGGGCCGCGCCAGCAAGATCTTTGGCTCTTGTTTCCGGGCCGTGATGAGTGGTCACTGGAGATGCGTGGTGAATTTATGGAGGGCTACCAAGAGATGGCCCGTGAGCCGATCGGACTCTCCCCGCTGCTCATTGAAGCACTAAGAACCATGCGCTTGGTGCATTTCAACGGCTGGATCAGCAAACGTTGGGCCGATCCGGTCTTTCAAAATATGTTCCAGAGCTTCCCTACCAGAAATTACTGGGAACAGCAGGTGCTCGACCTTAAAGAACAAGTCTCCCTTCTCCAGGACTACACCTACTAAATAAGCGGCACGGGTCTTGAATAATCCTCCGGTATAAAACTCGTTAAAGACCATGTTCCGGCCACTTGATGGTGCCGGTGATGTGTAAACTTTTGACGGCCAACTGGAGGTTGTACATGAAAGTCCTATTAGCCGCGCTTATGCTGGTCTCGTTTACTGCAAGTGCAGAAACCAAAGAAGCGAAAGAGAAGAAGGCCGAAATGGTCAGTCGCGCTCTTGATCTTCGTTTAGTGGCCGAGACGGCGGAAGAACTTTTCAAAGCTGAAGAATACAAAGACGCCTGCGCAAGCGTGGACGAACTTTTCCGTGGCATGCCGGCCCATTTGACGGGCATCCTCTCCAGCATGGATTTGTTTGATGGCAAAGTGAAGAAGATGCAAAGCGAAGCTCTGGTTCTTTTGCGTGACACACATGCATTGGATAATCGTTGTAAAAATGGTGAAGACCATCAGTATGTCGATGCGAAGAAAGCTCGCAAGCAGATGAAGGACGCCGCGAAGAAACTCAAGCGCCACGCCAATGTGATTGAGGATAAATCGACAGGCTTCAGCAACTCGTACCGCTACGATTACGAATTTTAAGTTCTAGGGACCTCGTCCACGAACCTGATGCCGACTTTCCAGCCGACATCTTCCGGGGCGAGGTCTCTGACCGACATGACTTCACCAATCAGCGCTTGATCGAGCACCTGTCCTTCAAGCGCGGTGATCTCCACGAACTGCCCCCGCTTAAATAATCCGTCGACAACAATCTTAAAGCCCAGCCCACCGCGGGACAGATCAAACAATAAAAAATTCTGCGACATCTCTGGCTCACCGGCGCGCTGGCAGGTGATGATCTTGTCTTCTTTTGGCCTGAGCCTTGGCGCCTCACGCTTGTCAGCAAAGATCTTGTCTTCTTGTGTCGTGGTGATCTTAGCGAGCTGATCATCAAACAAGGCCTGATCACGTTCACTTTTTTTCGTCGGGGTAATTTTACCGCGCAGATATCCATCTGTGAGATCGATACCCAAAGTTGTCTTGATAACTTTGATTTCAGGCTCTTCTAAAAAGCAGAGAGTCTCTGGCATGTGCAGACTCAATTCACGATCGGCCTTGCCTAAGGAGCGAGTCTTAAAAATCACTCCCTCGCGTTTGGCGTAACAGAAAATATCGCTGTCTTTTAAATGAACTTCTCCGCCGGCCCTCTCACTGAAATTCAAAATGCCGGCATCATACTTGTAGCTGGTTAAAATACAGTTATGAATATCGCGCGTCCCATCGGGCGAGACCTGCCACAGCACCACAGGCACCTCTTGCTTCACTAGGTCAGCGAAGAATTTTTGAAAGACGATATAACCGTCTTGAGGCGTGACATTTTTCATGAGTAAGACATCGACAGATACATGAACAAAATTCTAGCATAAGCCATAGCTTACAAAAGATTTCTCATAGTCCCGGACTATTACGCTCAAGGATGAGTCATGAAGATGCTGGCCCTGTTGATCTTGGCTTGTGGTGCCGCCCGGGCCCACGAGCTAGAAACTCGCTATCAGTACTGGTGGTTACGCGGGCCTGACGTAAAATCTTGGCGCCATGACATCCTGGCAACCGTCCACACCTACGGTGCCCATCATATTTTAGCGCGGGTAACTCATTTCGAACGCTTTAAAGAAGAAGACCAGCAGATCATGCTGGGCTGGCGTCATAAAAACTCCCAAGGCTACTGGGAACTCACCCATGCCGATGGCGGAGACAATAAAGTTTTGGCCATTCGTGACACGCAGGCCACCTACGGCCGTCCCCTGGGCCAGGGCTTTGATGCTTGGGTGAACGCCAAAGC
>JBEIPE010000334.1:0-3029 GCA_040377215.1 Halobacteriovoraceae bacterium | reverse complement strand
TTGATTGTTGAACTGGGCGATTTGAACGCAGTTGAAGAATGCTTCAAAGCTCATCCAGGTGAGATCGCGGCGATTTTCATTGAGCCGCTACCGGCGAACAACGGACTCTTGGTACAGACCACCGAGTATCTTCAGGGCCTACGTAATCTTTGTGACAAGTACGGCGCACTCTTAGTTTTTGATGAAGTGATTTCGGGCTTCCGTGTTCACTTTGGTGGCATGGCCTGTCTCACAGGGGTGCACCCCGACATCGTCACCTACGGAAAAATCATCGGCGGCGGCATGCCGGTCGGTGCCATGGCGGGAAAACGTAAGCACATGGAGTACCTCGCCCCGGTGGGTCCAGTGTACCAGGCCGGAACACTCTCAGGAAATCCTGTGGCCATGGCGGCAGGTCTCGCCAACATGAAGAAGCTCACGCCGGAAGCGTACAAGCGCCTCGATCAACAAAGTGCGGCCGTGGTGAGTTTGATGAGTGAGTTTTGTGCCAGCCACGGGTTTGATGATTACCAGACGCTGCGTTTTGGTTCGCTCTTCTGGCCGGTGCCCTCAAAAAAATCTTTCAATAACATCACTCAGATTCCAGACAACTTGAATGCACGCTTCTACGAACTCTTTAAAGTCCTTCTTGAGAAGGGTATCTACCTCGCGCCGAATGCGTGGGAAGTGGGCTTCGTCTCTCTCGCTCACGATGAAAAAGTGTTGAAGGAAATGCGTAACCGCTTATGGTCTTAAACAAGACACCGCGCTGGTTCTATTTGCTCATCGGTCTACTGGCACTGGTTGTGCTGGCGTTGGGGGCGTGGTGGCTCTATCTTCTCACAGTCTTTGCTAAGATGATCGGCCCGACCGAAGACAAGGTCATCAACATGCTCATGTGGGAAGGGACGACCTTTCTCGTGCTACTCACCTCTTCAGCGGTTTCTGTCGCCGTCATGTACTGGCGCGATCTGCGCAAGACGAGTGCTTTGCAGGCACTCTTTGCTTCACTCACCCATGAACTCAAGACGCCGCTCGCGAGCATGCGACTGCAAGCGGAAGTTATCCGCGATCTTATCGCCGACGAGTCTCATGATCATGACCAGCTCACGGCCCTTACCACGCGTCTCATTCAAGACACATCAAAGTTTGAACATGAACTCGATAAAGGATTGCAGCTCTCTCGTGTAGAGGGTCAAGGCAGCTTGACACTTGCTCCGGTTGATCTGGCGCGGTTTGTACGAAAGCTTGCCACAAAGCATGGCATGGCCCTCGAACTCACGGGCGAAGGCGTCGTGCTAGCAGACGAGCTCGCGCTCACCATGGTGTTCCGTAATCTCTTTGAGAATACCGCTCGCCATAACCCCCAGAGCACAAAAGTGAGCGTCACCTTTCAGACCGAAGGTGACACATTGATCTGCAAGTATACGGACCATGGCAAAGTTTTTGCTGGAGATCGCAAGATGCTCGGGGAACTTTTCTATAAGCACGATTCAAAGAAAGGCACGGGCATTGGCCTTTACCTCGTTCGGCAGCTGATGAAGGCTCAGCAGGGAAAACTTAGCTTTTCACAGGAAGGTCCGTTAGCGTTCTTCCTTCAATTCCGGCGCGGCGAGGAATTGGCATGAGTAAAGCAGGACTGCTGATCGTTGAAGACGAAGAAAACTTGGGCATAACGCTGAGAGATTATTTCCGTTCAAAGGGCTACACCGTAGAATGGGCGGCCTCTATTGCCGCTGCTGATGAGCTGCGGATTAAAATGGGCGCAAGTCTTGATCTCGCTTTGCTTGATATTAACCTTCCGGATGGCAATGGCCTTGACCTCGCTCGTCGCTGGCGTCAAGAGCGTCGCGATTTGGTGGTAGTGTTTTTGTCCGCCATGAATGACCCCGCTTTGCGCGTAGAAGGCCTGGAGATTGGTGCGGAAGACTACGTCACAAAGCCATTTGAATTGAAAGAACTCACACTGCGCTTTGAGCGCATCCTTCAGTACCGCCGCCAGAGTGATCGCGATCCGGAAGAAATGAATTTTGGTAAACTCACTTTCTGGCCGAGACGTTTTGAAGTGCGTGATGCCAGTGGAGCCATTATTGCTCTGGGGCAAAAAGAAGCGGCGATTTTGCAGCAACTCTTAGCGCGCAAAGGTGAAGTCGTGAGTCGTGATGAATTGATTGAAGACATCTGGGGAGCAGAGAGCTTCCCTACTAACCGCACGGTGGATAACTACATCGTGAAACTTCGGAAGTGGTGTGAGAGCGACCCTTCTGCTCCGCTGCGAATCGTTTCGGTTCGTGGTGTGGGTTATCGCCTCGATTAGGATTGGTATGAATAATATTTTTGAAAACCGCCGTCAGACCAACGGTAAAACTCATGTGCCGGTCTGGTTCATGCGCCAAGCGGGGCGCTATCATGCCCACTACCAAGCGATTAAGGCCAAGAGCGACTTCATCACCATGTGCAAGAATCCACAGCTCGCCTGTGACGTCACCATGGGGCCGATTGAAGACTTTAAATTCGACGCCGCTATCTTGTTCTCGGATCTTTTATTCCCGCTAGAACACTTAGGCACAGGTCTTCGTTATGATCCAGGACCAAAACTTGATTGGCACTTGGACACTGTCGCCAAACTCGCGTCACTCAAAGAGCTCGCTCCTGCTGAGCAGTTTTTTAAATTTCAAAAAGACGCCTGCATCCTTTTAAAGAAAACTCTCCCTACGGATCGCACGTTGTTGGGTTTTGTGGGTGGACCGTTCACCCTTTACACCTACGTGACGGAAGGTTTGCATGACGGCAACCTGGTTTCAGCGAAACAAGGTTTGCACGATGGTCGCTGGGAAGGTTTCCTGGAAAGACTCTTGCCGAACTTAATCACTGAAATGCGTGTGCAAGCGGAAGGCGGCGCAGACGCAGTGTGCTTGTTCGATACCGCAGCTGGTGAACTTTCCCCAGGCGACTACGCACGTTTTGTTGTTCCCGCACTCAAGCATGTCATGACCGAGTTCAAAAAACTGTGCCCACAAACGCGCATCACTTACTACTCAAAGCACACT
>JBEIPE010000284.1:0-3824 GCA_040377215.1 Halobacteriovoraceae bacterium | reverse complement strand
CTTCACGGTGACGCCGCTGTCGCGGGCCAAGGCATTGTGTACGAAACCGTGCAGATGTCAGGGTTGAAAGGTTACAGCGTTGATGGCGCTCTTCACTTTGTGATCAATAACCAAGTCGGCTTCACCACCGACTTTGATGATGCTCGTACCTCAATCTACTGCACTAGCGTGGCACGTACTCTTGAAGCACCCATCATTCACGTGAATGGTGATGATGCTGAAGCCGTCGTTTACGCCATGGAGCTCGCCATCGAGTTCCGCGCGAAATTCAAGGGCGATATTTTTGTGGATATGGTTTGTTACCGTAAGCACGGCCACAACGAATCAGACGAACCGAAATTCACCCAGCCTTCACTTTATAAGTTGATCGGCAAACACAACAATCCGCGCGAAGTGTACAAAGACAAGTTGATTGAAGGTCGCCAGATTGAAGCCCAGCTCGCGGTACAAATGGAAGAAGAGTTTAAGAACCTTCTGCAAGACCGCTTCAATTCTGTGAAGCAGAAGCCGCTGCCTTATCAGTATCAAAAACCAGAGGAAGAGTGGAAAACCTTCCGTCGTTCAACGCCCCAAGATTTTGATCACTCGCCGAAGACGGCCGTTAAAAAAGATGTGCTGGAGAAAACCGTCAAGGCCCTCACGACGTTGCCGGCCGGTTTCAAGCCGATTGATAAAGTCTTGAAGCTGCTCGAAGAGCGCAAGAAGCGTCTCGGTGATGACCAGTTGGATTGGGCGATGGGTGAGCTGCTCGCTTATGGATCCCTTTTGCAAGAAGGCATCAACGTTCGTATGTCAGGTCAAGACTGTATCCGCGGAACATTCTCGCACCGTCACGCCGGCGTGGTGGATGAAGAGTCGAATCTTCGTCACCTTTTCTTGCAACACATCGACAGCAAACAAGGCAAGTTCCGCATCTATAACTCGCTTCTTTCTGAGTACGCCGTACTTGGTTTCGAATATGGTTACGGTCTCGGCTCTCCGTCAGGTTTGAATATCTGGGAAGCTCAGTTTGGTGATTTCGCCAACGGCGCGCAAACCATTATCGATCAGTTTATTTCTTCAGGTGAGTCAAAGTGGCAGCGCCAAAATGGTGTGACACTTTTGCTCCCTCACGGGTACGAAGGCCAAGGTCCGGAGCACTCGAATGCTCGCCCTGAGCGCTTCTTGCAACTGGCGGCCGAGTGGAACATGGTGGTGGCGAACCTTACCACTCCAGCGAATATGTTCCATATTCTTCGTCGTCAGGTGAAGTGGGAATTCCGCAAACCGCTTGTGATCTTCACGCCGAAGTCTTTGCTTCGTCACCCGGAGTGCATCTCAAGTGCTAAGGACCTCACGGATGGAATCTTCCAAGAGATCATCGACGATAGTGATGTCAATGCGAAGGACGTGAAGCGTCTTCTTCTTTGCACCGGTAAAGTCTTCTTCGATCTTAAAGCGCGCCAGAAAAAAGACGGCCGCAAAGACATCGCGATTGTTCGCCTCGAGCAGCTTTACCCGATGCCAGAAGAACAAAGTCTCGCCCTTGTGAAGAAGTACGCCAGCGCTGAAAAAGTATGGGTCCAAGAAGAACCAAAAAATATGGGCGCGTTCACATTCTTGCGTCGCTACACCCAGTTTGATGATTTCAAGTTGATCGCGCGTAAGTCTTCGGCCAGCCCGGCGACTGGCTACGCTAGCGTGCACGCCCAAGAACAACAAAAGCTTATGGATATGGCCTTTGGTGCCGCTCCTGTAGAATCGATTTAAGAGGTTAGACACATGGTTGAAGTAAAAGTTCCTGCCGTCGGCGAATCCATCACTGAAGTCACCATCGCGGCCTGGCTCAAAAAAGACGGCGACATCGTGAAGATGGATGAGGCGATTTGCTCCATCGAGTCGGATAAAGCCACGCTTGAGATTTCAGCTCCAAAAGCAGGCAAGCTCAAAATCCTTTCTCCAGAAGGCGCGACTGTTAAGATCGGCGACAAGGTAGCTGAGGTAGACGAAACCGCCTCAGCGGGTGCTGCAGCCCCTGCAGCTGCGCCAGTGGCCGAAGCTCCGAAAGCCGCCGCTGCTCCAGCAGCACCTCAAGCAAACGACAAAAACTATCCGAGCCCCTCAGCTGCTAAAATCCTCGCCGAGAAAGGTGTAGATGCCTCATCGGTTGCTGGTTCTGGAAAAGACGGTCGTATCACTAAAGGCGACGCTCTTACAGCGCAAGCGCCGGCCGCGAAGTCTGATGATTCGTCCATGGCACAATTGGTGAAAGAAACCATTTCACAATCATTCGGTCGCGACGTGAAGCGCGAAAAGATGAGCAATCTTCGTAAGACCATTGCTCGTCGTTTGGTAGAAGCAAAAAACACCACGGCGATGCTCACCACGTTTAACGAAGTGGACATGTCGGCGGTGATGGAACTTCGTAAAAAATACAAAGACGCTTTCAAAGAAAAACACGGTGTAGGTCTTGGCTTTATGTCGATCTTCACCCGCGCTGCCTGTCAGGCGGCGAAGATGTTCCCGGCGGTAAACGCTCAGATCGATGGCACGGATATCATTTACCATAACTACGCTGATATCGGCGTGGCGGTGTCGACTCCCCGTGGTCTTGTCGTACCTGTCGTCAGAAATGCGGAGAGCATGTCTCTGGCCCAGATCGAAAGCAAAATCGTTGAACTCGCGGGCCGCGCGCGTGACGGTAAACTTTCTATCGATGAGATGACCGGCGGAACGTTCACTATCACCAATGGTGGTGTGTTTGGTTCGATGCTTTCAACTCCGATCATCAATATTCCTCAGTCTGCTATTTTGGGCATGCACAACATCGTTGAGCGTCCAGTGGCCGTGAACGGCCAAGTGGTGATTCGTCCTGTGATGTACATCGCGCTTTCTTATGACCACCGTATTGTGGATGGCCGTGAGTCAGTAGGCTTCTTGAAGGCCATTAAAGAAATGGTGGAAGATCCAGCACGTATGCTTTTAGACCTCTAAGGAATTATAGCCATGGAAAACTTTGACGTTATCGTGATTGGATCAGGCCCGGGTGGATACATTGGAGCGATTCGCTGCTCTCAGCTCGGCATGAAAGTCGCCATTGTAGAAAAATATCCTACCTTGGGTGGCACCTGCCTCAACGTCGGTTGTATCCCATCGAAAGCCTGGCTCGATTCTTCAGAGAAATATCACGAGGCCTCACACAGTTTTGAGTCTCACGGTATCGGCGTCGGTAAACTTGCGCTGGATGTTCCTAAGATGGCCGACCGAGTACAAAAAGTGGTCAAAGGCATCACCGTCGGTGTGGCCGGCCTCATGAAGAAAAATAAGATCACTGTTTATTACGGCATGGGCAGTTTTGTGAACAAAACGACTGTGTCTGTAAAAACCAATGAGGGTGATAAGCAAATCACCGCTCCAAAAATCATTATCGCGACCGGTTCAAAACCGTCGAATCTTCCTGGTGTCACCATTGATAAAGAACGCATCATCACGTCGACGGAAGCCCTGAAGCTGCAAGAAGTGCCAAAACATCTCATCGTCATTGGTGGGGGAGTGATTGGTCTTGAAATGGGTTCAGTCTTTAAGCGTTTGGGTGCGAAAGTATCGGTGGTTGAATACGCCGACAGTATCATCGCCTCGATGGATCAAGACTTGGGTAAAGAGCTCCAAAAAGTCTTCAAGCGCGATGGCGTCGAGTTTTACCTCGGCCACGGCGTGAAAACCGTCAAGCGCAATGGCAACAAAGTCACTGTCAGTGCGACGGCCAAAGAAGGCGGCGCTGAAGTCACTCTTGAAGGTGACTATGTGTTGATGGCGGTAGGTCGCCGTCCCTACACAGAAGGTTT
>JBEIPE010000459.1:0-1510 GCA_040377215.1 Halobacteriovoraceae bacterium | reverse complement strand
TCACCGTTGCGGACGTGTCGGTCGTGGTGGGCGTCATGGTGTTGTTTATAACTTGGTAGCAAGTCATGACGGCAAAATGATCACAGAGATCAACCAGGCCATTCAAGCGCAAACCCATTTGCCGTTGCAGATGATTCCCGATGCGAAGCTTAACCAGCAAGCACGTGATCGTGCGAAGGCCCATGCGGCCGAACGTGTTGAGAAGAAAGTGGCGAAGATTGCCCAACGCGATCGTCGTGCGCGCATCACGGATGCTGACGTTCCTCAGCGTGGCAAAAAAACAGTTCGTCCCGCTCGTCGTGGAGCAGGCCGTACCGTGAAGCCCGTTCGTCGTAAGTAATTAAAGATCTAAGAAACGTTTGATCTCTTCGGCACGCGCCAGCGTGTCGGAGTGACCAAGCGCCATCAGTGGGCGCGAGTAGCTCTTATCAAACGCCAAGTAGCTCAGAAGATCGAGCCCTTCATTGCCACTCACGCCAATCCCTTTCAGCAAGTATTTCAACATGGGTGGAAGCTCTTTTGCCATTTGTGCGGTCATGGCGCCCAAGTCTTGCGTCGGACGAAGCATGAGAATGGGCACAGGACGCAAGTTGTGAAAGTACTCTTCGCGTTTGGCCTCATCGAGATGGTAGAGCGTTTGATTGATGCGGGAGAGTCGCTCCACATCACCTTCGAGGGCATCTAAGAAAACAGCGTTCATGAGAACACCGGCGATTTGTCCGATGGTGGGATTGCGATTGGGAGCAAAGGCCTTGGCGCGCTGACGTTCATGGGGATGGGGGGCACGAATACCCACGGCTATAATTTTCTCAGCACCCATATGTAACGCTGGCGAGAGTGGTGTGGTTTGACGAACACAACCATCAGCAAACCAGCTGTCGCCAATTCTCACCGGTGGGAAAAAGAGCGGTATGGCCGAGCTCGCCATAATATGATCGCTCGTGATTTCCGTCGGAACAGAAAAACGATCGGTGCGCGCCCATTCTTCAACGGGCAGTGCGCTTTTGTGAAAGACGATACTCGAGCCAGAATACAAATTGGTTGTTGAGACTGCAAAGGCCTCTGGTGAGGCCACATCCAACGATTTATTAAGTGCAGTGAAATCAACTTCACTTTCGATCAAGGCGCGCAGAGGGGCCGTGTCGAGTAAGTGGTTGACGCTGGAGCCTTCTGATTTGAGGCCACCAAACATCGTGCCGCTCAGCCACTTCGAACCAAGTTTGCCGATGGCGAGCGGTCCGAGATCAAAAATATCTTGGGGGCGAATGTCTTTCCATAGATCCCACAACTGTCCAGTGCCTACGTCCCAGTCTTGTGAGTGAGCGGCCATGTAGATCGCATTGATCGCACCGGCCGAGTTGCCCGTGACGATTTGGAACATATTTTTATCTGTCTGCATGATCTCGTAGAGCGCGCGAAGCACGCCGACTTGATAAGCAGCACGGGCCCCACCGCCGGTGAGGACGATACCCAGTCTAGTCATGGGTCAATTATAGCACTGGGAATTGAT
>JBEIPE010000090.1:0-9826 GCA_040377215.1 Halobacteriovoraceae bacterium | reverse complement strand
AGTTCTCTCTCTGTTCGAGTCCTGCTTCTCACGGGAGCGGATACTGAAGAAAAAAATCATAAGGCCATGACGCCGCTTTTGATCGCCGGCCTCACGGATCAGTACCGTTTGGCCGAGTTGCTCATTCAAAGTGATGCCAATATTTTTGCTGTCAGTAAATTTGGCTGGAATTTGGGATATATGATTCAGAGTAGTCGACTCATCCGCGGCCCAGAGTTTGAAGCACGAGAGCGTGTTGCGAAGTTACTTCAGGAGCGAGGGTTTCCTCATCCTGCACCTGATTTAAAGCAAACTCTTGAACTCGTGGCGCAAAACAAGTGGCCTACAAAAGCGGAGTAGCTGTGCTTAAAATTCCTCTCTACGTAGGCCTTGTTCATGGCCCCGTTCGCGACAAAGCGGGCAGTGAAGTCACGACCTCGGTGACGAACTTGGACATCCACGACATCTCTCGCACCTGTCGTACATTTGGCGTCTCCCGCTATTTTCTGATTACTCCGTTACAGATTCAGCACGAGTTGGTGAATCGTATCCTAGGGCATTGGGAGAGTGATAAGGGGAGTCTCTATAACCCTGATCGCTCCGATGCCCTGGCCTCCACTGAACTGGTGAACACCATCGCTGATGCGCAGAGCGCCATCGAAAAGCGTGAAGGCAAAAAGCCGCTCACAGTGGTCACGGGGGCCCAATTGCAGGGCCACGGCGATGAAAATGCTCTTGCGCAGAAGGCCATCCTTGACCAAACGCCCATCCTCCTGTTATTTGGTACCGGCTGGGGATTACTCGCCTCTACAACAGACCAAGCGGATTTCCGTTTGGGGCCAATCACAAGTTGCGCCCAAGATGACTACAACCATCTTTCTGTCCGCTCTGCGGTCGCCATTTATGTCGATCGTTTAGCAAGAAGCCTCTGTTCCCCCTAACAATTTTCCTTCCCTCTGGTTTTATAAATCGTGTGACCCACGTTGAACGAATGGAAGATCTGATGAAGAGGTTTGTATGTCGAATCTAGTGAAATTGGTTGAGAAGAATCACACCATCACACGCGCGAAAGAGCTCCCTGAGTTCCGCACGGGTGACACCATCAACGTGGGTGTGCGTATTAAAGAAGGCGAGAAGACACGTACTCAGTTCTTCTCTGGCACTTGCATCGCGATGAAAGCCCCAGGTAGCTACCAGGGTCACTTCCGCGTTCGTAAGATCTCTGACGGCGTTGGCGTAGAACGTGTATTCCCGTTCCACTCACCAGTTGTTGAATCAGTTGAGATCTTGGTGAAAGGTAAGTCTCGTCGTGCGAAACACTTGTACCTCCGCGACCGCGTGGGCAAAGCGTCTCGTATCGCAGTTGACTACACTCGCGAATAGAACCTTTAAGGGCCTCGAAAGAGGCCCTTTTTATTTCTACGATGATTTTCGAATCCAAATTCATCACTACCTTTCCTTGCTGGCTGGTTGCTACTGACGAAGCTGGCCGTGGCCCCTTAGCGGGCCCTGTTGTCGCAGGCGCCGTCGCCCTTCGCGTGGAATCTCAAGCGCACTTAAAGCAAGTCATTGCTGAATTACGTGCCGCTGGCGTGAACGATTCAAAAAAACTCACGGCCACTCGTCGTGAGGCCATGGCAGTTCGGACTTGGAAAAATTTGCAGGTCACGTGGACGCAACTTGATGCTGGTGAAATTGATCGCATCAATATTCTCGCGGCTTCTTTGCAGGCCATGAAGCTCGCCGCTGAAGAGGCCGTTTCAAGTGACAAAAAACTCCCCGTTGTTTGGTTGATCGATGGCAATCGGAAACCCAAAGATGCTAATGCCGCTTGGAAAGTCCATCCAATCGTCAAAGGTGATTCGCACAGTGCGCTCATCGGTCTGGCCTCGGTGATGGCGAAGGTTCAGCGTGACGGCATCATGCAAAAGCTCCATCAGCAATATCCCCAATACGGCTTCGACCAACACGCCGGCTATCCCACAGAAAAACATCGCCAGGCCATCATCACTCACGGCCCAACGCCCATCCATCGGCAAACCTTCCGCGGCGTCAGGGAATATCTCGCGCGGTAAAAAACGCGAGCAGCTCGTTTCAAAAAATTTTCATCAAAAAGGATTGGCAGTGTTAGTTGCCCCCATCGTCTTGCGATCGCGGGGCATGGGACAATGTGATCTCGTCAGGTTTTTGCCGCTCACACGTTGTGTAGAAGTTTTAGAAATCAAAGGGAAGGACATGTGGGTCTCCCATACTCAATCCCGTCGGCTGCGGGAAGCGGGAGGCTTT
The DNA here is from genome assembly GCA_040377215.1 of Halobacteriovoraceae bacterium. GTDB lineage: Bacteria > Bdellovibrionota > Bacteriovoracia > Bacteriovoracales > Bacteriovoracaceae > UBA6144. The sequence goes on along the minus strand of JBEIPE010000090.1, from coordinate 7,561 downwards.
ATTGGAAAAATCCTCGGCGCAAGTGTGGTTCTACGCTCCGGCGTTTGCAAAGAATCGCATTCTCCATTAACCTTTTAATATGAAGACTTACCGTATGATAGTTCTCGCGCTCATGATCACGGCCTCTCTGGTCATGCTTCCTCAAACGGCGCAAGCACAGGCCAATGCAGGAGGAATTCCTCCACGTGCGAAGGCTTTCTTGATGGTGAGTGGGTACGGAGCAGCTGGTGGCGCATTGCTGGGTCTTGCGAGTATGGCCTTTGGTACGTCTTCCCGCGCCATCGCTCAAGGTGCCTCGCTCGGTCTTTACGCCGGTATTCTGTTTGGGACTTACGTTTTGGTGTCACACCACCAACGTCAAAATCGCGGCTCTTACGACAACTCAACTCCGTACCAGGATGACAGTAACTACGACGGGGATTACGGCGAAGGTGAGTCGAAAGATAGCGCTGGCGGTGGATTCTTTGATTCGTCTTACGAAGCTCGTCCGAATAAAACTTTCACGACGGCAGCGAACTATCACAGTATGGAAACAAAAAAGGGGAGCACGTTGCCCCCCCTTCAAATTAACGTCTTCACATATACATTTTAGTTTTCGAAAGTACGCCCGCGAGCTCCGAAACGGTTAAGACCTTCGGTCTCGTCGTTATCGAAGTTGAGCTGCTCGGCGAGATGTTCCGCTTCATCCAATCCATAAAGCTTGAAGACCTTCACGAATTCGGTACGCACGTTACCGAGAGAGATGATGCGCTTGTTGGTTTCTTTGAGTAGCTTGAGTGTTTCTACAAAATGGCAGATGCCCGATGAGCCGACGAAATCAATCGCACCGAGGTCGATGGTGATTTTAGCGTTCGGGTGCTTTACCGCGAGGACTTGCAACTCTTGGCGAAGAGGGATGCTGTGCTCATAATTCAGGTCGCCCTGCATGTGAATCACGATATTACCTTGGGCGTCACGAATCATTTTGGCCTGCATGCTCATTGATTTTCCTTTTGCCGTCGTCCTGACGGGTCATCCTGCTATAATATCATTGAACAGGGCCCTCACCTGAGAGGGCAAAATTTGCAAAAGAGTCACTATGGCGCGCCTTATTCTTCTCAACATGCCTATTGGACAAATAGCCGACATGACCGCGCGGGTACGGCAGGCGCTAGAAACCGGCGTACATTTTGCTGTGGAAGACAGCCGTACTTTTCGTGAGTTCCTAGGTAAGGCCGGGATCAGTTCCGAAGGTAAGCATGTGCTCTCGTTGCATGACCATAGTTCTGAAGCCAAATGGGAACGCTTGCTCGAGATCGTATGGTCGGGCCAGGATCTTTATGTTTGCTCAGAAGCTGGCAGCCCGATTCTTTCTGATCCGGCATTTCCGTTGGTGCGACTGGCGTATGAGAAGGGTGTTGAAGTTGATAGCTACTCAGGAATAAGCGCTGTGACAGCGGCTTTAGAGCTCGCGGGTCTGCCGCCGTTACCTTTTGCCTTCCATGGATTTTTGTCCCGCGATGAAGGTAAAGTGAAGGGCTATTTGAGTACGCTTGGGCAGGGAACACATGTGTTTTTTGAGGCACCCGGCCGCATCCGTCAAACGCTAGAACTTGCGATGGAATTATGGCCACAAGCTGACTATGCCGTTGTAAAAGAGATGAGTAAGACATTTCAAAAAGTCGTGCGCTTTACGGGCAAAGAAGGCTTCGCGGCTTTCGATGATGTGATGGAGCGAGGCGAGTTTGTATGGCTAGTCCATTTGGCCAGCGACCCACGACCACGACTACCCGAAAGTGTTAGACGTGAGGCCTTAGATATTTTGCAGAACGGCCCCGGGCAGAAAGCGCTTTCAAGGCTTTTGGGCGAAATCTTGGAGCGCCCCTCCAAGGAAATTTATGCCGAACTGATGAAGCAGGCGAAAGAGTATTAGAATTTTCTTAATGAGCATTAAATTATGAAAGTGAAAATCCTAGGCGGACATGGCGGAGTAACGATTGGCGCCCATGCCACATCGTTTCTGATTGATGATAGGTTGCTTATCGATGCAGGTTCGGTGGCGTCGACAATTTCAATCGAAAAACAAAGTCGCATCGACAACATTCTCATTTCTCATCCGCACTTAGATCACATCAAGGATCTCGCATTTTTGTGTGATAACTGTTTTGGCATGCGTGAGAAACCTTTTCAGGTTTGGACTCACGCCACAGTCATGGGCATGATCAAGGCCCATCTTTTCAATGATTCTATCTGGCCCGACTTTTCTGTTTTACCCACGAAGAAAAATCCCACCATCCAATTCAATGCACTAACACCTGAGGTGACGTTGGATATCGGTGGCTATCTTGTGACGCCAGTATTAGTTCAGCATCCGAGCGATGCCATGGGGTACATTGTTGAGAAAGAAGGGAAGGCGATTCTCTTTACGCTAGATACCGCAGCGACCACTCGTATTTGGCAGAAGGCCCATCAATATCCAGCTCTCAAGGCGATCTTCACGGAAGTCAGTTTTCCGAACAAACTCCAAAATGTCGCCACGGCAAGTGATCACCACACGCCACAAACACTCGCTGAAGAAATGAAGAAGATGCCACCTGGAGTGCCGATCATCTTGACTCACATTAAGCCGAATTTCCGTGCGGAGCTTGAGCAAGAGATTGCGGAACTCGGCGAGTCTCGCATTCAGGTCATGAGTCGTGATGGAATGGAATTCAATTTCTAACTAACGCAATCCAGGTTTGAACAAGCTCTGACCCGCTTTGGGGATCACTTGTTGCTGTGGCTGCTGGTAGGGTGCTCCGCCGGTGCTAGGCGCTGGGGCCTCGCGGGCAGGAATAATCGCGTTGACTGTGCAGCTGCGATTTTTTCCCGCTTTATCAACATATGTTGCAGTGATGGCTTTGGTTAAAACGGCAGCCTCTGGAGCTACAACCACCATGCCTACGCCGTTGGCAGTAGAAAACGGCAAGCCAGTGTAGGTCGGTTCGCCTTCCGGTGCTTCTTGACCAGAATTGCTGATAGTCATTGAGACACTGTATTTACCATCGTTGGTTTTTACAACCGACGGGACGAGTGTACAGGCCTCAGTGGTTGCTGCAACCACCGCCGGAATCTCTGCCGTGCCCGTGCAATTGCAGTTCGGAGTTGTGCTTGTCACTACGGCCGCGGTGACATTCAAGGTTGTGCCTGATTCGGGCTTAGATACAATCACCACACGTGAACGGGCATTCGTCTCAGACGTGCCTTGTTCTTCGCTCGGGTTCCAAGTAATGCTCGTGATGGTACCGGTTACTGTCTCTGGTATTGTCGCAGTGACCGTGTATTTTTCCTGACCTTCAATTTTGGTAACGGCCGTAAGAGCGAGCGTACAGGTCACAGGTTCGGCAGCGGCCGCAAAAGCCGCCGTGCCTTCGCAAGTCACCGGCTGACCGCCTTGAGGCGTGTAGGTGGCCACGACGGGTACGTTGGCCGCATCAGCGGCAATGCCTTCAATGTTAGCGGCGCTCAATGTGAGGCCCGTTTGTTCAGCCACCACCGCGTTGTTGGCCTTCCACACGATGTTACTTGCAGTCACACCCTCAGCAAGACCATTCACAGTTACGGTCGCAGCGACAGAAACTTTCCCGTCAGCAGCGCGGGTTGATGTGGCGGCACTGATGGTACAAGTAAGAGTTTGCAGTGGGACTTCCGGATCAGGGAAGTTCAATGGGCACCAGCGATTCACATCTGTGCTAGAGCGCGCTTTGAGTTCATTGGAGCGAGTGATGTAATCGGCCACATTATCAAGGGCCTCATCGGCCGCGACACGTTTAACATCAGACGCGCTGGCGTTGACTTGGGTATCCGCCGTTACAACCCAGCGGGCACGATACTGCACAAGAGCGCTGTTGATCTGTGCTGGAGTGAGGCGTTGTTCGGCCGTGCCATTGGCACCACGGGCGAGCTTATGAAAATGCGACGAGAAGTTGTTAATGAATGAGAGATCCTGTGAAAGACGACTGACGTTTTGTGGCAGCAAAGCAGTGACACATGAACCGCCGCCTTGAGCTTGGATTTTTTGTAGTACCAGTGAGGTCTGAGACAAGAGGGCATTACATGTCCGGTGATCAGAGATGTACTGACTGTAGGTATTAGACATATCCTGCAAATAGGCAGGAACGTCAGCATCGGTACCCACTTCACCATCGCAGATACAAAGATTGGTGATGGAGTGAAGTAGTTTGTTGAACTCTTCTGCTGTTGAGCGATTATTTTTGATGGCCGTGGCGATGTTGTCTAGTCGCTGAGTCGAGTTCTGATCATTGGTCACTGCGATTAAGCAAGACAGAGAGGCGTTATGAACAGAATTGACTCCGCCAACATCAAGCTGCACGCAGGTCGGTTTTTGCCCGCGGGTGCCTGAGTTATCATAACCAAAGAGTGCCGGATTACACGCCATCTGTTGTTTCGTACAGCTACCGAGATTGGCGATGCGAGCGTACTCCGCACGAATTTCGGGATTGATTGAGCAACCTGGGCGCTGACAGTAAGTGGTGCTGCCTGAACGGACATAGGTACTGCGATAGCTACCAAACAGACAACTCACGTTCTTGCCGTTTTCTTTTACGGGGACGGCGCTCGACTGACCTGGACTAAAACATGTCTGGGCATAAGATGGAGTCGCTTGCGCGTAAGCGTTCTCTACACCGAGCTGACGAGTAAAATTCTCGAGGGCTTTTTTAACTTGTTCCCAGCGACGTTGGTGCACGGTTTTGGCTTCGTCGTTAGGAGCTTTTTGTTGGCCGGCCTGGATGGCTTTTTGCTCTAAGTCCGCCACCGTTTGCATCAGGGCAACAAGGAAATCGCGTTGCTCTTGGGGGGGAAGGCGGACGAATTTGGCGTGATCAATGTATTCGTCGAAGTAGGGACTTTGCGCTACGACAGGCCGCGCGATAAGCATCGCGCTCATAAAGACCAGGCATAATACCAGGCGGACGGTCATAGTTTCTCCCAACAACCTTTCGGACTAAAGCCCACTTATCTTGAATTTTAGGCGAGTTTCCTGGTCGGACATAGCAAATCCGATGACTTCTCAGCTGGGCCCTGGCATTGTATGAAATTCCAGCAGCTTAAGAGATTGTAGGCCCTCGAGAGAGAGAGTCACATTGCCGCCAAATTTGGGCAGGAGTTTGTTTGCATGGGTCATTTTCATCAAGTTAAGAATCCAAAACTAAAAAACCTTAAAAAAGGTCCTAGCAACACGCCAGAAGGTTTGTGGAAGAAATGCGTGTCATGCAGCGAAATCATGCAGACCGAAAAACTGGAAGAGAACTTTCAGGTTTGTCCGTACTGCGATCATCACTACCGCCTGGGCGCCGCCGAACGTTTAGATCTTTTGTGCGATGAAGGCACCTTTCAAGAATACGGTGGTGAGCTTGCGAGCACCAATCCATTGAAGTTCACTGACAAAATCAGCTACGAAGATCGTTTGCAAAGCGCCTACAAAAAAACCGGTCTGCGTGACGGTACCGTTTGTGGTGTGGGCCTCATGGAAGGCCAGCCCGTGGCTTACGCCATCATGGATTTCAATTTCATGGGCGGATCTATGGGAGTGGTCACTGGTGAGAAAGTCGCACTGGCGATGGATCTTGCTTACGAGAAAAAGATTCCTTGTGTGGTGGTGAGCTGCTCTGGCGGTGCCCGTATGCAAGAGGGGATTTTGTCTCTCATGCAAATGGCGAAGACGTCAGCCTCACGGGCGCGCATGAAAGAAGCGGGCCTGCCTTACGTCTCTGTCCTGACGGACCCGACCACCGGTGGCTGTGCCGCCAGCTACGCGATGTTAGGCGACTTGAACATCGCTGAACCTAAAGCGCTCATTGGTTTTGCGGGCCCACGGGTTATCGAGCAATCTATTCGCCAAACTCTACCGGAAGGCTTTCAGCGCTCCGAGTTTTTGAAAGACCACGGTTTCATCGATCGCATCTGTCATCGTAAATCACTGAAGAAAGAACTCTCGTTCTTCCTTCGGTTACTGGCCCCTGTCGCTGGTTCATGACCTCCGTTGAGCTGCAGGAATGGTTGCTCGCCCAATACGGACGAGAAACTTTCCTGCCTGGCCTTGAACGTGTCAGAGATTTTCTGCAGACTGAGATCGCAGCGGTTGAAAGCTTAAAACCTATCATCATCACAGTGGCCGGCACTAACGGAAAAGGCGAGACCGCCTTGAGCCTGGCGCATCTGGCCCGGGAAGCTGGTATTCCCTATGTTTTGTGGACCTCACCCCATTTGCTTTCCGTCACCGAGAGATTCCAAAACAATGGGGGAGAGATTCCCGTGGCTGAATTGGAAAAGAAGCTCGTCGAGGGAGAGGCACTACGCCGCCAACGCGGCGTCGGATTAAGCTACTATGAGGCCTTGTGGGCCGCCTTCCTACGCTGGGGAGTCGAGCAAAAAGCGCGATTGTGGATTCTAGAAGTCGGTCTTGGAGGTCGCTTCGATGCCGTGAATGTGCTGAGCGCTGATGTCGTGTCTCTCGCCTCAATTTCCCGTGATCACCAAGAAATTCTTGGCTATACCTACCAGAAAATCTTGGCCGAGAAATTAGGCGTTCTGCGCGCCGGCCGTCGTCTGGTGTCCGCTCTTGAGCTGCGCTACCTGCGTCAACTGACTCAGCAGCATGTGGAGCGAGAGGGAGTCACTTGGCTCGATCTGTTTGAAACGGCCGTTCTGAGTTGTGAAAGTTGTTTTTCCGAGCGTAATCGCGCGCTCGCCGTCGCCACGTGGAAAGCCGCAGGCTTCGCGGAAGCGGCTTTGCCTAGCGTTGTTTTTGCCGGCCGAGGTGAAACATGTCAGTGGCGAGGACATGAGTTCGTTTTTTACGGCTCACATAATCCCGACGGGATGCGGAAAATGGTTCAATTTCTGCAGTCAAATTCCTACAATCTCAAGAAGGAGTTTTTCCATCAAATCTGGGTCGCCTTTTCACAGAGGCCTGAAGCAGATTTGCGATCGATGGTGAAGATGGTGGCCCAGCTTGCCAATAAGCAGAGCGCTGTTTTTATCACCCGGTTTACTCATCCCAAAGCAGCAAGCGGGGAAGGGTGGTGGAGGCACGGCGAGGGATCGTCGGCCACGTATATCCATGAATGGACCGAGCTGTTATCAAAACTCAAAACCAGTGACCCCCAACGCGTGTTGGTGGTCGGGTCGTATTATTTCGTGGCGCAAGTTCAGTCTCATCTGCTCGCTACTGATTCTTCTTCCTCAGATATCTCAGGCCGCTGAACCCCAGATGCAATTGGGCGATGCCCTTTCGATCTTCTCCGATCGCGCGTTTCGCAAAGAAAATGGCGATGTCTTTGAGGCCGTTGGAAACGTCGTGGTGGTGAGTGAGAAGGATACTCTGTACGGAGAGTCCGCGACCTTCGATCGTCGCACCATGGTTTTCAAAGTCGAAGGCAACGTCCGCTTCATCACTCAAGATCTCACGCTCTACGGCTCTCGCCTCGAGTACCACGCCAATACCGGCTATGCCGAAATAGAAAATGCCCGCATCATTCACCCGCAGTTCAATATCGTCGCTCGTAAGATTAAGCGTCGT
>JBEIPE010000111.1:0-8650 GCA_040377215.1 Halobacteriovoraceae bacterium | reverse complement strand
TTGGATCGCACCGATCATTTCGTTTTTTGAATCATGGACTTCGAGGCGCTGAAAAAACCAACGAAACGGATGGGTCAGCTTCAAAGCCTTTTCGCGCTTTGAATTGAAGACATAAATATCAAAGCGACGCCAGTGGCCGAGGTACTGACGAAGGACAAACCCCCAAAACCCCTTCTGCTGTTCAGCTGCGTAGCCGATGGGATTGTTGTTCGGATCCGTCACGCTGTACTTGTTGCGAGTTTCAAAGCCAATCCACTCTGCCATCTCGTGAATCTGCTGCAACTTCACTCGCGGGAGAGGCAGGAGTTCTTGGGCCAAAAGATGGGTCGCGGGGGGAAAGATATGTTCCATGGGTATAGCTTAAGGCCCTGACCCGTTTGGGTAAAGTCCCGAAAGTTCGTCCGTTTTACTCAGGTCTTGCGAGAAATTATTACCCTACCGCCCGATTCCTCCCCTGGGCCTCGGACTTTCAACCCATAATCTCGTCATGAGATTTTTGCCACGCCTTCTGTTGCTCTTAAGCCTTTCTCTCTCGCCTGCTGTGCAGGCCGCCCCGCTCACGACCGTGATCAACTTCTTGCGCTCCACTCCCGCTTACTTTGATGGCAACGTCGCGTTTAAATCCGATGCGACAGTTTTCGAAGAAGGCTGGACCAAAGTTAAAATCAACGCCAACCAAGGCATCCACTTCAAGTTCAAAGAAAATATGATCGAAGTCTACCCTGGTGGGGCCTTTGACGTTCGTTGCTACTACTTAAAAGTGAAAGTGAAGTATGTGCGTTGGCATCCTCAACGTGGCTTCTACGCTGAAGCTGAATTGCCACTTGATATCACCGGCCTTTCACGCTCGAGCGTGAGCGCCACTGTGGCGCAAGACTTGGAAGAAATTTTTGGAGAGAAGCTCAAACGTGCCAACACGCTCTTGCGTGGCGTGCGCAATATGCAAAACATCGGGGCCTCCATGGAAATCGTGGATGCCATCGTGGATATTTTTAAAGAAGAAGGGAGCGGCGTTGTTTTGCCTAAGTACTATGGCGAAACTGGCCTGAACTTCCATCCATCGGCCCGTGCCCTGGAGCTCTATGGCATGCGAGTCGGCGTTAAAGCTGGCGACAACGTTCGTGCCGGCTTTTCGTTCAATGGTGATGCCCTTGGCATTTATCCCTACGCCATGAGCGTCTCTTCTAGCATGGGCATCGACATCAATGAAGGCACGACCTTCCGCCAGAACATGCGGATCGTATTTAATGAAATCAGCATGGACTCTAAAGGCACAAACATCAGCATCAATCTCGGTGCTTCAGAAACGATTACGGGGATTCTCAGCGCAGTTGAATTAGTTGCCGCTGCTTCGGGGCGCCCCATCGCTCATTGCCGTGAGTGCTATGAACTCGCCACTTTGCCACCGATTCGTCTGATGGTTGAAAGTAAAGTGCGCGCCGCTATTCTCTCGCAAATTGATGCTCTCTGGCCGAGCTTACAGCAAATGAACGTTTCATCGGCCACCTACCGCGGCTTTAAGAAAAACGAATCTTGTAAGCTGACAGGCATCAGCTGTTCTCAGGAATGCAGCCGCTCAGGGACTAACACCAAGGCCTGCAAAAACAGTTGTGAATCAAAGATGAACCAGTGCGCTCGCTAATGATGTGATGTCTTTCTTCCATCCCGCACGACGGCCCAGTTCTTGAAATGTTTCCGCCACACTATGCCCTTGCTCTCGCCAGGTTTTGAGCGCTTCAGCTCCTGCTGATTTGCTCATCTTTTGACCGGCACCATCCAGCAGCAAAGGATGGTGGATAAAATGCGCCTGGAGGAAACTCTCCCCTTCCGCACCTAAAGTCTGCGCCAGGTTTTTTTGCGCCTCGCTTGAGTCACGTAAATCCTCACCACGCACCACCAGTGTTGTTCCCATGCGCAGATCTTCCACCAGGCTCACGAGATGGTAAGCTGGAGCATCTTCTTTGCGCCAAAGCACAATATCATTCTGTGGATTCTCTGAGAGCAGACGCCACTGATTGCGACCTGCCTCAAGTTTCAATCCGCGTGTTCGACAGTGGCCATCATAGAAAGCCGATGTGCGTGACTTCACCGCTTGCCGCGAGCAATCACAAGCATAGCCTTCAAAGCGCGTTAGCCAACGGCGATACTCTTCCGTGCGAGCGGCCTGTGAAAAATGCTGCTGGAATTCTTCGGCGGATTGCGGACCTTCGTCCCAGGTAAAGCCCAACCATTTCAAAGTTTCAAAAATATCTGTGATGTATTCAGGTCGCGCTCGCTGGGCATCAAGATCATCAATGCGTAAAGCGAGGCTACCGCTGGCCCTGCGGGTGTGGACCCAGGTCAATGTAAAATTGAGAAGGTTGCCCCAATGCAAGAATCCGCTCGGCGTCGGTGCCAGACGAGCGCGGACACTCATCGAGCTTTTGTCCTGCTGAAGTAGCGAAGCACGGCGGTGGTCTTCGGTTCGTCCTGCTCACAACGCTTCACTGCTGCGCTTTTGAACTGTCCATCCAGAACGGTTCGCAAAGCTTCGATGTCAGTGGGCTTCTTATCGCTAAAACTCACTTCACTTAGCAAGGTGTTCGTCTCACTCACCATCCAGCGCTCGAGTCGCCATTTTTTTCCTTGGGGCCCTGGAGCAATATCCCAGCGCTCGACTTGCACAGGACCGTAGCGTAACCATGGCGCTGTGATATGACCGGCCAAACGCTTAAGGACTGCTTTCTGCTCTTTGCTCATGAGATCTTGCACGGAGAATTTTCCCTCAAGGGTGGCCACGGCCGTGGCACGCTCGATTTCTTGATTCCATGAACACGCCGACAGGGCACGCCCACGATACACATCGACTTCGCATTCCGCATCGGCACTTTGTTCAGGCAATGTTTCCGCACGCCACTTCACGGTCACTTCTCCCACATCTTCTTTCACACGCAAGCGGACTGTGACAGCCACTCCTTGCAGCTCAAGAGTTGAGGTGTCGTAGTAGGCCACGCTCATTTTTTTAAGGTTGCTGGCCTTAAAATTTTTCACCAGTTCGGCCGGCGTATGGCCACAGGCCTGGCCGTTCACTTCCCGCGGCCATTCCGGCACGGCCCAAGCAGAAGTCACTAACAACCAACTAAGCCACATTGTTTTCATGAACTCAGTCTAGCAAGGCCATGATTTCTCGGCGAGTCCTGGATAAAGACCTACGAGGGTGTTTTCGTCAGGATTTCGTTAGGACAGGGCGCTTCTTGCCCGGCCAGCGCTCCACGGCAACAGCCCCTATCCTGGAAAAAAACCTTCTGGAGGTCTATTCATGCGTCTTATCTCCGCATTCGCCACGGTCTTGTTTCTCGTGGTCCCCTCAACGCCTACCCCGGTGTTGGTAGAAAATCTGACTCTCAACTATAAAGAAGGCACCGGCACTGCAAGTGCAGCACGGGCCCAGTTTGTCCTGGAAGAGCGCGATTGGAATTTTACCAATGCGACTTTTGATGTGCGTGAACAAGCAGGTCACCTCGTCATCGAAAGACCGGCCGAAGGATTCTCTTATACCATCGAAGCCTCGTTTCTCGATGGCGTGAGTGCTGCCAAGGCGAGTGGCGTTTGGTTTGACTTCGCTCCTGGGCGTGTCATCGCCAAGGCGGCTACTGCTCAATTAGTTAAAGAGAACGACACCACAGATTTGAGCAAACTGGCGCTCACCTGCCGTGCCGCTGCCCGCACCACGGATCCTATCGATGCTTGTATCTACTCAGGTACACTCACCCTCGCGAAGTTGAACTCTGCTTCGCGCGCTCTCGAAGTCAGCGAAGTGGATGTGGCCATCATCAAAGGCAAAACGAACTTCGAAGTTAAAATTGGCGGCATTGGTAAAATCAAAGGTAACGGTACGACGACTCATCTGCCCGACGAAGGCACGATCAGAATCAAAGTCGATAACGTGAAGCTCGGCATTCTCAGTATCACTGGTCAGTTCTTCTCGCAGCTAGAGGCCAACGAGTCTGAAACTCTTCGCGTGGAACGTCCCTACATCTATGTGGTGTATAAAAAATGAAGGGAGCGTTCTTCCAAAAGCCACTGGAGTGGCAGATCGATGTAACAGGCGAATCTTGGTCGCAAGGTGATGTGATTAAAGGAGAGCTGCGAGTGAAAAATCTCGGCGACTCTCCTCTCGATCTGGCCGCGGCCGGTGTCCGTCTCTCCTACGCTGACATCAAAAAAGTGCATGCGCGTGATGAAAAAGCCTTCAAGCAAGAAGCTGAAGTGCTTTTTCCCGCGGGCACCGTGATTGCTCCGCAAGAATCCAAATCTCTTGCTTTGCAGTTCACCCTCCCTATCAATTGCCCGGTCACTGATAAGAAGGCCAGCTACTACATTACCTATGGTCTCACGGCGCTTGAATCTAATCTGCAAGTTCACGTGGGCCCACGCAAGCTCTTCACTGAGATCATGAAACTGATGGAAACCTTCCAGCGCTTCAAGCCTAAGGATGTGAAGGCGAGTAAAGGCGCGGTGGAATTTAAACTGCTCCCGCCTACTTCACGGGAGTACGCTCACGTAGAAGCTCTCCATCTCGAACAAAGTTTGCAAGGTGATCAGCTCAAACTTGATTTCACTTTTAAAGTTAAAATCCTCGATCCCAACTCGGTGACCACGAAGGTCGCCAAAGACGAGCGCCATCTTTCCAAAGTGCTCACGCCTCGTGAATACTCACTCGGACGAGATATGATCAACCAAGATGGCATTCTGAAAGCTCTGGAAGAAGTCCTGGGGCAAATAAAAATGAAAGGTCTCTAGGCCACTTTCTTAAGAGGCAGAGGCGATTTTTTACCGCGCGCACGACGAAGAAGTGGGCGATACATCTTGCCATGAATTTTCACGACATGAATGGCGGCCAAACGACGGGCGCGCAAGCTACTCGGGATGACTTCACTGGCGATACCAAGCAAGAAAGCATGGTCCATTTTGCGATCTAGGAAAACCGCCAAACGAATCAAGGCTAACTGGTGACTCTCATCCATCTCGGGATAGGCCGAGTAGAACGACTCCACCACTTCTCCGCCCGCATCCGCCGAGAGACCTTGCAGAATTTCACTGGGAAGCCCGTGCATTCCACCCCGACGGGATGACCACATCAAGGCATGCACCAAAAAGTGACGAGGCGATAAGAGCGCCAGCATCGCCATGGCACGCGAGCCACCGAGCACGCCTGCCAAGCGCGTCTCAAGATCGAGCGCTTTCACGATCTCAACAACCAACCGGCCCGTGATCAGGGCGCATAAGATCGTTCCCACCAGATGCAACACACTCATACCGGCGAGGACGGCCCGAGGTTCTGTGAATACTCCATGGGCCATGAAAGCGCCCAGGCCTAACATTGAGCCCATCGCCAAAAACGCTGTGACATGCCAGCGACGCAACAACTCTTGCACCGCCGGCGCAAAACCAGAGGTGAGCAATTGAATGGTGGGCTGATAGAAAATCTTATCCACGCTTCGTTGCAGGGCCGTTGCCATCACCAGTGCGGTCATATTTCCAGAGAACAAAGCGAGCGCAAAAATACCTTGTGAAACAGCAAGGCCGGTGAGGGACGCCTGCGGACACCCCATGCGTGGAGCAAACCAACGGAAGCGACGAATAAGCCCCAGCGCCATGGTGAAGCCAGCACTCAAGAGGTAGAAGTTCACCACCAACGGTCCCACTTCTTGCTGACCTGAACTCAAAGCAAATTTAAATCCGGTGTCCGCCGAGACTTTAAGAAACCCGGCCACAGCGCCCACCAGCAAGAGTGAAGTCATGAGATGGCCCGGTGCTTGGCCTGGGCCAACCGTCGTACTCGTCCCGGTAGACTCTTCTTCTTTTCCGACAAAAAATGGCAAGTACAACGAGGCGAGCGCCATCACTTCGATGGTTCGCAGCAGCCAGTGGTTTTGTGGCAAGGAAGCTGTCAGTGCGGCGGTGACTGTTCCTAACTCATAGGCGAGCACGGCCCAGCCCAGAATGCGTCCGGCGCTCAACGGCCCAAAGCGATGAAGGACTTGTGAATAAGCATGCCACTTCGCTAATTCACCAAACAGCAAAGCCCCTAAGGCCGACCATACTGGTGCTCCAGGATAGAGTGTAACGAGAGCTTCCGTCGCCAACCAGGCCGGCACCATAAGCCAAGCGGCCAGCGTGGGGCGCTGAAAGCGAGAGAGTAATCTGAGGAGTACGAAGAACGCCAGACCCGCACATGAACTTACGGCCAAAATGAGCTCGAGAGACGAGCCTTGCAGCAATGAAGTTGTGGTCCGGATGATGCCTAGATTTGAGAGCCAACTGCCCGCAAAAAATGTCAAAAATAGGCTGAAAAGAGTCCCGTTCATTAAGAGTCTTTTCGTCCAATTTCTCGAGAGGTTTAAGGGTATTCGAATAATTGCGATAAAATTGACCCCCTTTTCTCCCTCCCACCCTAGGCGACCGGTGGCCGCTATGAAAAAATCTCGCCATGAAAATTAAAAACGTCGCTGTTTTATTCTACTTCGCAATGGCGGTTCTCCTGTTGTTGTTGATTGGCCAGGGGAAAGTACAAAAGGACCTGATCGATTCGGCCGCTGAAGCCGATCTCCGCGAGCGCCAATCCGAAGAGCTCGGCCAATTGCTCACCACCGCTCTCAATATTGAAACGGGTGTGCGCGGCTACTTGCTCACCCGCGATCGTGACTATCTTGGCCCCTATCATCAATCCGTCGCCGAGCTCGAGGAACACATTCTTAAAACGCAAAAAGTGTTTGATCCCAAGGGCCCGAATGCTGAAAAACTCACTACGCTTTTTGAGTTGCTCCGAAAAAGAGCCAAGATCTCTGAAGAACTTATCAGCTCACCTTTGCATGGCGAGGGCTTCACCGAGAAGATTAACGCCGGCAAAGTGGCGATGGATGGCATTCGTCATATCGTCCAGAGTATTACGTTGGAAAAGGATGCTCAACGCCAAGAAGCCATCGACAACAACAACCGCACCTCAAGCATCATGATCTGGGTGACCGTGGTCACCTCGATCGCTATTTTCGGTTTCATGTATATCGCCGTTCGCGAAGTCAGTCTGGAAATCACCAAGCGCACCAAGAGTGAACACGAACTCAAAATCAACTTGAGTTATCTGCGCACGCTCACCTCGTCGATCCCCTCTGGCATCTTGGCCTTAGATAAGGCAGGGAAAGTAACCTTTTCAAATTTGCGCGCCAGCGAACTCCTCTCCTTCAATCCTGATCGCGTACAGAATCAGTTTTTTATTCAGCTCGCCGACATTCGAGGGCAAGAGCGCCATACCATTGAGAAAGCCTTGCTAAGTGGTGAGTCGCTCGACCTTGAAACAACTTTAGGCAATAGCTCCGCACGCTTTCCTACCCATCTTAAAATTGTCCCGCTTCACCAGCGTTCAGAACTCGTCGGCGCGGTGGTGACTTTCCAGGACATCAGTCGTGAAAAAGGTCTGCAGGCCGAACTCGTGGCAGAAAAAGACAATGCAGTAAGCGCTTCGAACGCCAAGAGCGCCTTCTTATCCCAGATGAGTCACGAATTCCGCACCCCACTCAACGCCATCATTGGGATGGGTGAGATGTTGCTGCAGACGCCGCAAACGCCCGAACAAATGCAATACACCAAGGTCTTGAGCGGTGCTGCTCAGAACTTGTTGCGTTTGATCAACGATGTGCTCGATCTATCCAAAATCGAAGCGGGCAAGCTTGAGCTGGACGAAGTTCCTTTCAGTCTCGGCAATCTACTAGAAGAGTGCATGAAGATCATGTCCTACAAAGCCTCTGAGAAAGGCATTCGCACTCAACTCATCAATCGTCTCAAGCAAGATTCGTATTTTGGTGACTCCTTACGCCTGCACCAAGTGTGCATGAATTTGATGG
Organism: Halobacteriovoraceae bacterium; assembly: GCA_040377215.1. Taxonomy (GTDB): domain Bacteria; phylum Bdellovibrionota; class Bacteriovoracia; order Bacteriovoracales; family Bacteriovoracaceae; genus UBA6144. The sequence continues at coordinate 767 of JBEIPE010000111.1, read as the reverse complement.
GCAACGCTCTTAAGTTCACTGAGAAAGGTCAGATCTCGATGGAGGCTTCACAAGATCGCGGCATGATTCGTATCGATGTATCAGATACGGGTAAAGGCATTGCAAGCGATAAGCTCGAAACGATTTTTGAAAAATACGCCCAGGAAAATCGCGGCATCGCTCGCAACTATGGTGGCACGGGTCTCGGCCTTTCCATTTCTCGCGACATTGCCCAACTTATGGGTGGGGATCTCAAGGTTACATCCATCCCAGGCGTAGGCAGTACGTTCACGCTCTTGATTCGTCTCAAACCTCACCACTCACCCATTGATAACATGGCCACCAAAGACATTCATCTCCAGCCGATGCGCTTGCTCTTGGTGGATGACAACGCCGACAACCGCTTAGTGGTGGTGAGTTATCTCAAGGGTCAACCTGTCGAAGTGGTCGAAGCGACGGATGGAACCGAGGCCGTTGAAAAAGTCATGTCAGAAAAATTCGATTTGGTCTTTATGGATATGCACATGCCCATCATGGATGGCTATGAGGCGACGGCCGAGATCCGTCGTCGCGGTAATACCACGCCCATCGTGGCGCTTACGGCCTACGCCCTAAAAGAAGAAATTGATCGCATCCTCCATGTCGGCTGTATGGATCGCCTCTCTAAACCCATCACCCGGGCCCGTCTTCTGAATTACATCGCGCAATTTCAGCAGACCGTGTGGCCTTTGCAAATCTCCGAAGAAGTCATTGATGATGACATGAAGGCGCTCATCCCGGAGTACCTC